>JAVBYH010000259.1 GCA_030824175.1 Bacteroidota bacterium
TGCCGGCAACGTGCCGATGGCATTGGTGGAGGTTCAGTGCGAAGGCGTTCGTCTGGGGCATGGCAGGAACGGCGGCGTTCATCGTCCTGCAAAAATTGTTCTACCCCGGGCTGGGTGTCGTCGAAACGCTTGCCATCGACACCGGCGCATCCTTCGTCATCACACTCGTGCTCGGATTCGTGTTCGCGCCGACAGACATGGACGTCCTCGTGAAATTCTACAGCCGGGTCCGGCCATTCGGTTTCTGGCGGCCCGTGCGCCGTGAATCGGAACGGCGCGGTCTGGTTCCGGTGAACGATCCAATGCCGAAGATCGACATGCTTAACGGTCTGCTGGCCGCCGCGCTCCAATTCTGCCTCGCGCTCATTCCCTTTCATTTTTTCCTGAGGCGGTGGGACGAATTGCAGATCTGGACCGGGATTACCGCGCTCCTTGCAATCGTATTGTATTTCACATGGTACAAAAATCTTCCTTCACCCGACGAGGTGTGAGCATGAGACGACCGACAGTCCACCTGATCTGCAATGCCCATCTCGACCCCGTCTGGCAATGGAGGTGGGAAGAGGGCTGCGCAGAGGCCTTGTCCACGTTCGCGTGTGCAGTGGAAATTCTGCACGACCACAAGGGACTGGTGTTCAATCATAACGAGGCGCTGCTCTACAAGTGGGTCCTCGAGCATGACCCTGGGCTGTTCACAGAGATTCAGCGCCTCGTTCGTGCGGGGAGGTGGGTGATCAACGGCGGTTGGTACCTGCAACCCGACGTGAACATTCCCGGGATTGAATCGATCATCCGGCAGATCGCGGTCGGCCGGCAGTTTTTCAAAAAGCACTTCAACGTTGTTCCCACCGTCGCGTATAATTTTGATTCGTTCGGGCATTCCGGCGGCCTCCCGCAGGTGCTCCTGCGGGCCGGTTATAAAATGTACATCCACATGCGTCCGCAGGAACACGAACGCCACATTCCCTCCGATCTCTACAGGTGGAAAGGCGTGGACGGGTCGACGATAGCGGCCTATCGCATCGCCGTCGGATTGTATCACACCGAACGCGACAACATCCTGCAGCGGATCTCCGAAGGAACGGAACTCGCGCTGACGCTTGGCCGCGATGTGCCGGTGTTCTGGGGCATCGGGAATCACGGCGGCGGAGCGACGCGCGAAGACCTTGCCCTCGTCGACGATGTGATCGGAAGCGAAGAGAGGGTCAAGATCGTCCATAGCACGACCGAACGGCTCTACGCGTCGCTGAAAAGACACGTGCCGTCCTCACCGATCGTCGAAGGCGATATCCAGCGTGTGTTCACCGGATGCTATACATCGCTCTCGCGAGTGAAGAGGCGCTCGGTGAAAAGCCTCGGAGAATTGACGCAGGCGGAAAGCATTGCAGCGGCGGCGTGGTGGATGAAAGGGATTGCCTATCCTTCGGCCGCTTTGCAGGACATATGGCAGGATCATCTCTTCAACGACTTCCACGACATTCTCCCCGGCACCTGCACGGACCTCGCGGAGCAGGACGCACTCGACCAATACGGACGCGCATCGGAATCATACCGCCGCCTGAGGCTGCGGGCCGTGAATGCGTGGAATACCGGGAAGAAAAAAACGCTGTACGTTCCCGTCACTGTGTTCAACACGAATCCGGGGTGCACGCGTGTCCCGATCGAGGCCGAATGCATGCTCGATCTGCGTCCCAAATGGACCGGCTCGTGGCACATGCGCGTCTACGACATGGGGGGGAATGAAATACCTTCGCAGCGCGAGCAGCCGGAGGCCCTCCTTCCCTTCAATGGATGGAGGAGGAAGATCACCTTCCTCGCGGACCTTCCGGCGATCGGCATGGGGAGGTATGAAATTCGCCTCCATGAAGGCGACACAACAGACACGGCCGCTCCGTCACGGTTGAAACATTCATACGATGCCGCATCGGGGCGCGTGACAAGCATCGATGCCGGCAACTCACGCGAATGCCTCGTGGGAGGAATGCTCGACGCGTTGGTCATCGACGATGACGGCGACTCGTGGGGAGCCGACAGATGGAGCTACAGAAACGTCGTCGGCAGGTTCGAACACGACAGGGAGAAGGGGACAACCCTTGTCGAGGGACCGGTCCGCACGGTCAGAGAATCAGTCTTCACCTACAGGAAGAGTTCAATCGTCATCAGATCGATCTCCTATCCCGAATGGAATGTGCTCGAGTTCCATCTGCGCATCCAGTGGAATGAGCAGCGGAAGATGCTGAAATTATCCATCCCCACGGTGTTTCGTCCGGCGTCGCTTCTTTGCGGGATACCGGGCGGGGCGATCCTTCGGCCGGCCGACGGCGAGGAGCATGTGCATTCGCGCTGGTGCATGGCGGGCGGCATTGTCAACGGAAAGGAAACCTCGATCGGCATCGTGAACAACGGACAACATGGAGTGGACTTTAAAGACGGCGAGATCAGGCTTTCCGTCCTGCGAAGCGCCGCATACTGCCATGAACAGGGACTCGCGCTTACCGCCGTGCCATCGAGAAAATATATGGACCAGGGTGTGCACGATGTACGGCTCCTTGTCACGGCCGGAGACACGGCCGATGTGCTGGCGTCACTCGCCGGCCTGGCCGACTGGCTCGCCGCTCCGCCCGTTGTGTACTCCCACCTGCCGGTCGGAGAGGCTTATTCCGGTGAACACATTGAACTTGCACGATACGATCAGGGCGCGATTCGTATGACGGCAATGAAGCAGAGCTGGGACGCGAAGGCGCTCATCATGCGTGTGCAGGAGACATGCGGCGTGAAAACAACAACAACGCTCACGCTCGGCACACCTGCGGTGAAAAAACGTCTGACGTTTTCACCGTTTGAAATAAAGACGCTCCGCATCGAGCGGAGCGGCAGCATCCGGGAATGCGATCTCGTGCTGGAAACCTGATGCGGATAAGTCACGGTGAGGTCCTATGAAACTATTTCCGGCGCTCGTCGTCCTTTCGGTGTTCGTCGTCAACGCACCGGCACAGATCACTCGTCATGTTCCGGACGAGGGGTGGCATCTCTGGCTCGATACCTCCGCACAGTGGATGAGTGATTCCATTTATCTCCCCGGGGATGTCGATCTCAGTACGTTGCCCGTGAATGGTCCGACCGGAGGCTGGAGAGCCCTGCAAGAGGCGAGGGCGATTTCAGTGACGCTGCCGGCAACCGTCGAACAATATTGCTGGGGAAAGAGCGGGTACCGTCCGTACAAGAACGGTGAGTATGCATACGAGCAGGAAGATCCCACGGTGCTCAACGGCTCGTATCGCGGCGTGTCGTGGTGGTGGCGCGACATCGACGTGCCGCGCTCGATGAAGGGAAAACAAGTCACCCTTCACATGCGCGGCGCCCGATTGCGCGCGGAAGTGTTTCTCAACGAACAATTGGTCGGCTATACAATCATCACTGAAACTCCGCTCGACTGCGATATTACACGCGCCATCCGTCCCGGGAAAAAAAACAGAATTGCGATCCGCATCACGAATCCCGGAGGCAGGCTGGATTGGGTGGACACCGAGCTGATGTCGTGGGGGACGACGCAGCAGCAATTCCACAAGAGCCATGGCTTCGGCGGCCTCGACCGCGGTATCGAGATCTCGGCTCTCGATCCGGTGCAGTTTGCCGATGTGTGGGTGCTTAATACTCCCGACGCCTCGACGATCGTTGCCCACGCGATTGTACGGAATCTCGCACCCGGCACGATCCGCGCCGACATCCGGTTCGAGATCTCGGAGCCCGGCCGCGGAGTGCCGGTATCGGTCGACCGCACATCACGTTCGCTGGACGCCGGCGCTGCCGATACGATCGTGATGCGATTGAAGAACGGCAATGCCCGCCTCTGGAGTGACGCCGCACCAGCGTTGTACCGGTTCACCGCGCGTCTCACCACACGCAAGCCGAAGTACGCCGAATCCCGTGCCGTCACGTTCGGATATCGATGGTTCGATGCCGAGGGCATCGGCAACAACGCGCTGCTGCGATTGAACGGCGATCGCATCCGCCTGACCTCGGCGATCTCGTGGGGATTCTGGGGGATCAACGGGCTCTGGCCAACGAAAGAATTGGCCGGCCGTGAGGTCGTCGCGGCGAAGGCGCTCGGGATGAATTGCATCCAATTCCACAGGAACATCGGCAAGACGGAAGTGCTCGACGCCCAGGACCGGCTCGGCCTGTTCCGCTATATGGAGCCCGGCGGAGGCCAGACATCTCTCGGCGTAAAATATTCCCTTTACGCTGCGTCTCCAACGGGTCCCGTCGATCCCTCCGGCGAGAACGGGGACGCGCGGACGTTCGCCGAACGTTACATGGAAGAAAAGATCGTTCGCATGGTCCGCATGCACCGAAGCCATCCTTCGCTCTTGATGTATGGGATCCAGAATGAAATTCATCCCGACCTCAGGAATCCGAGGATCTTCCGGATGCTGCGGAGGATGCACGACGAGGATCCGAGTCGCATCGTCGTGTTGAAATCCGGGTTTCCTTCCGGAAGCCCGTCCACCAATCAGGCTTGGATGAAGCCGTACAGTCATCAGATCCTGTTCGATTCGGGGACGGGGAGGAGCGGCTGGTGGGATGACCACACCGTGGGCGGACCCGGCGTGTGGAGAGATGAATTCTATAAAGGACCCGCAGACTTTACACACCGGTCGACGAATGACAGCGAGATCGTCGTGTGGGGAGAAATGCTCGGCGCCGCCGTCCCCGACAACCATGCACAAATGATCGGGGAGATCAACCGCCTTGGCGGGCGGAGCTACGACCTGAAGGAGCATCGGGAGATCTTGTCCGCTTACGATGCGTTCATCGACCGCTGGGGGTTCCGCACGGCGTTCCCCACCGCCGATGCGCTCTTCGTGTCGATCGGGAACAAAGCGTATGACTTCTGGGGGCGCGTCATCGAAACGGCCCGCCTCGCCGAGAGCAACGATTTCTTCGTCATCAGCGGATGGGAATCGACGGCGATCGAAAACCATTCGGGCCTCGTCGACAACTTACGGCAATTCAAGGGCGATCCATCCCTTGTCCGCGACCGGCTCGCGCCTCTGCGGCCGGTGATCAAGACGCCGGCGATCGTGCTCCAGGCGGGCGACTCGATCCATGTCGACCTCTACGTCTTGAACGAGACGCATCGGCCGCATCCCGATTCACTCTCTGTCGCCGTTCGCGATCCGTCGGGCACGATCGTCAGTGCACGCACATATCCCGTGCCGGCAGCAGCGCGCGACCGCTTCGTGTATCCCGTCGCCGTTCATGCCTTCGCCGGCCGCGTGCATGCCGCAGGTGAGTATTCGATCACCGCAACGGCAGGAGCGCACGGGGCTGCCGCCGCTGTCGAAAAGATCCTCGTTGTGCAGCCGGCCGACCCGGCCTCGATGCCGCACCGCATCGGCATCGTGAGTTCGCTTCCCGAGATCGCCAAGATGAAGGAACTCTTTCCGGGAGTCGCCGCGGAGCCGTTCGTGCCCGGCACCCGGTACGATGTCCTGCTTGCGGCAAATAAATTCATCCGACCCGCGGCGACGAGTACCGAGGCCGGCGCGGAGATCCTCAATACCGATGACGACGAACTCTATCGCACGATCAACTACGGCGACGCCGGCTCCATGGAGTTTCTCATTCCCGGACTTCCCCGGGATACGGCCGTCGTCACGCTGAAGTTCGCCGAGCCCTTTCAGGATGCTGTCGGTATGCGCGTCTTCGACGCGGCACTGAACGGCACCGTCGTGCTCAAAGACTTCGACGTGTTCAAGGCCGCCGGCGGGAAGAATATCGCATTCGACACGGCATTCACAGCGTTCCTCGCTGACGGTTCGCTCAGAATTTCGTTCCCGCGCGTCGTGAAGCCGAGCGCCCGCATCTGCGGCTTCAGGATCGCAATGAAAGACACCGTCGTCGCTGTCAATTGCGGAGGGCGGGAATATCGCGGCGCGGACGGAACGCTCTGGAAGCCGTACGGCCCGCCGCCGCTTCTGAATGCATTGGTCGTCGATGCCGTTACCAAAGGCACCCCTCTGATCGTCCTCGCGGAAGGCCAGGGGGCCGTCGAGGCCTTCGGCAAGGAACTCGGAGAAGCCGGCGCGTTCGAGTACAAAGGCTGCCTGAGCGAGGCATTTGCCTCGTGGATGGGATCGTGGTACTTCGTGAGGAGCCATCCGGTGTACGAGGGCCTCCCCGTGAACCGCGCGATGGCGAGTTACTACCAGGTGCCGGTGTTCAATGCGACGGGGATGCTTGTCGACGGCGACAACGTTGAAATATTTGCGGCATACTCCCGCGATCATTCACGGCAGATCGCAGCGGGAAGCTTTTCCTCGACACTGGGACTCGGGAAAGTTGTCGTGCATACGCTTCCCGGCGCCGTATCCTCTCTCAGCGGTGAGGCATCCGGAATGCACCGCGTTCTCTACAGGCGATTGCTCGCCAATTCACTACGATTCGTTTCCCGTTGACATATGAACAGCAGAGAACGCATACATGCGATCATCGCCCGCACGCCCGCCGACAGGTGCGGGTTCTGGCTCGGCAACCCTCATGAGTCAACACTCCCGATCTATCACAAATATTTCGGGACTACGTCGCTCGAAGGACTCCATCACAAGCTCGGCAGCGACTTCCGCTGGCTCACGCCGCAGTATGCCGTGACGACATACCGCCATCCGCAGGGAAAGGGGCTGTTCGACCAGTGGAAATGCAAGAAAAGCCTGGGGGATGCGGGACCGTTTTCCGAATTCGAAGACGCGGAGCAGGTCCACGCGTACGAGTGGCCGAACCTCGAGTATCTCGATTTCACCGAGGGGGTAGAACAGCTCCACGGTGCGGGCGACAAGTACCGGGCGAGCGGATTCTGGATGCCGTTTTTCCACGACGTCATGGACCTCTTCGGGATGGAGTCGCTGATGATCAGCATGTACACCCGACCCGACATCGTCCATGCCGCCTTCGAACACGTCTGCGGATTTTATTACGAGGCGAACGAGCGGTTCTTCGATCGTGCAGGGTGCGATGTCGACGGGGTGTTCTTCGGGAACGACTTCGGGACGCAGAGGGACCTCCTCCTTGCGCCAGACCAGTTCGACACGTTCATTCTGCCGTGGATCAAAAAATTTTCAGACCAGGCCCATCGCCGCGGGTATCAGGTGCTCCTGCACTCGTGCGGCTCCATCCACCGCATCATCCGCCCGCTTCTTGCGGCGGGCATCGACTGTCTTCATCCGCTGCAGGCGCTTGCGCATGGGATGGATGCGGAGACGCTGGCGCGAGAGTATCAGGGAGAGGTCGCATTCCTCGGCGGCGTCGACACGCAGCACCTGCTTATCGAAGGGACGCCACAGCAGATCAAGGAAGAGGTGCGGCGGATAAAACAAGTGCTCGGCCCGCATCTTATCGTCAGTCCGAGCCATGAATCGCTCCTGCCGAACGTTCCTCCCCGGAACGTCGCCGCAATGGCCGAAGCGGCGCTCGAATGACCCCTACAGGCCGGCCTCCGCCAGGAGCGGTGTGACGGCGACTGGCGTGCGCGTCTTGGCGGAACGTCGTATCGCTTCCATCACGCAAAACGTTTCAACGCCTTCTTCGATTCCGGGCGAATAGCGCGTCCCATTTGTCAGAGCCTCGGCGAAATAGTCCGAGTAATTCGCGAATTCGCCGTAATGCATCCCGTGAATTTCGCTGTTGAAGTGATAATGGCGCAGCTCGTACAGTGGATCTTCGCACACTTCCGTTCCGTCGTCGAGCGTGTAATTGTATTTCATGTCGTGGTATTGCGCCATGCTAGTGTTCTTGGAGCCACAGAGGAACAGTTCGATGCAATTGCGGACGCTGAACATTTCTTTCAGACCGTAATGACCCATCGCCCGCGCAATGCGCCCGTCCCTGGCGCGGAGGTTCACGATGTAGATGTCGAACCCCTGCAGTCCGTACCGCCGCCCAAGCTCCGAGGTGGAGCCGTAGGCCTCCACTTCCTCGATCGGCCCGAGATACCAGCGCACCAGATCGACCGGATGGCTGAGGCCGAGAAAGATCCAATCGGTCTCGGTGGCAGCCCACGGACTTTTTTCGTAGAACCAGTCCATGCGGTGCGTGTAATGGGCGTCGACGAGTTCGAGCGAACCGAGATGTCCGTTCTCGTAGGCCGCCCGCTGCCTGCGGAACGATTCGAAGAACCGCGTGCTTTGCCCGACGAGGAGTTTTTTACCGGATCGCTGTGACGCGGCAAGGATGCGCTTCGCATCCTCCACAGAATTCACGAGCGGTTTCGTGCATATGACGTCCTTGCCAGCCTCGAACGCCTTGACGATATGGTCGCCGTGCATCTGATCCGGGGTGTAGATCGCGACGATGTCGATGTCGTCCCTTTCGAGCATCTCGCCGTACCGCGTTGTATAGAACAGCTGAGGCCGCTCCTTCTTCGCGTCGTCGATCCGGCGCGCGTCGAGGTCGCATCCCGCCGCCGCTTCGCACCGTACGGTGCGGTCCAGGCCGACAAGAAGCGTCCGGCCTTCGGCCAGCCCGAGCACGCCGATGCGTTTCTTCACTCCGGAAAACGGGACCGCCGTTTTCCGTTCCTCATTTTTTTGATCGAGATATCGTCTCATTGCCGCGTTCCATCCGTTGGTGAGTCTGTATGCCTCCGTGCTCCGCACGCGAGTGCGGGCATGAGCGGCCGCCGCCGTCCTTAAAACACGACTCCGGCAACGAGCATGATATTTGAAAATTTCGTCGCTTCTCCCGTGCGGACGAAGCTGATGTTCGGCGCCGTCGCCGCGTGCTTTTTAAATTGTTCATGCGGGATCTTTTTGATCGGAATACCCTTCAACGCCGCCGCGACCTCCTTATAGATGTGCGGACTCACTTTCACCATTTCGTTTGTGACGATCGCGCTTTCCACATGAAGCTCTTCGAGGATGACGGCAAGCGTTTC
>JAVBYH010000015.1 GCA_030824175.1 Bacteroidota bacterium
TCAACTCGCATGACCGTCTGCCGAACGAGCTCACACGCGCAGCGGATCTCACGGCGAAATTCAACTACAACGTGACGCCCGAGATCAAGCTGCTCGCATTCGGTATCATGAACGACCAGGGACGTTTCCTCGGCTGGAAAAACCAGAACTATTATGACAACAGCCGTTTCTTCCTTGAAAGTGCGCCGAGAACAGACGGCGGCAGCATCCTGGCGAGCCTGAAAGGCACGCACGTTCTGTCTCCCTCGACATTCTATGAAGTCCAGGTCAGCCATCAGAACAAGCAGAATCGCCTCGGCTTCGTCGACGGTAATAATGACGGAATCATCGGTCTGAACGAAGACGGAGACTTCCTCCAACTCGACAACGCAGTGGATGCCAATCGCTACATCTCGAACTCCTCCGACCAGACGAAGGCGTTCCGCATCGCCGACGAAAGCGCAGAAAGCGCACTCGACCAGGTGTTGTGCGCAAACAATGCCCAGGCGTACATTGCGCGTCCCCGTTTCGCGTATGAGCAAACACAGAGCAATAACACAACCGCGAAAATGGATTTCACAAGCCAGGTCGATTTCAACAATCAACTGAAGGCCGGTGTGCAGTTCCGCTATCATGAAGTCTCGAAGATCGCGCGTTATTCGCTCCTCGGCGCCGACGGCATCGATGCACGGCGTAAAATGTACCTCGAAAAATGGACGGCAAATCCGACGGAAATGGGTGCGTACGTGTCGGATCGCATGGAATATGCCGGTCTCGTCATCAATCTTGGTATACGCCTGGACCGGTGGGATGCGGATATCGCTCCGTTCGTCAACGATTTCGGTCCGTGGACGAGCTCGAAAAATGTTCTCATCGACGACAGCGTGTTCACCGATTATTTCCCGCGTCGTGCAGACAAGAAAATGGATGCGAAGTTGTTCTTCTCGCCGCGTATCGGTGTGTCTCATCCGATCTCGGACGAAGCCGCAATGTACTTCTCGTATGCGAAGAACACGACACCTGTTCCGTTCTCGAGAATCTACACCGCATATAACTCGATGCTTGGATCACCGACATCGTACACGCCGATGTATCTGACAACTGTGGAACCCACCAGGTCCTCGAACTATGAACTCGGCCTTCAGTGGGAATTTGTTCCCCAGCAATTCGGCTTGACGTTCACCGCGTACATGCGCGACATCGAAAACTACAGCCCCGTCGGCGTCGGTCTCGGATATGCAGGCGGACAGAACACCTTGAATTTCAGCGGCCAGTACGCCGATGCGCGTGGTGTTGAAATCCAGCTCCAGGCATTGCGCCAGACCTTCTTCGACGCGGTGACTGTGCAGGGACGCCTGAATTATGCGTACACCTACATTAAGGCATCAGCGTGGGCGGGACTTGACGCCAACCAGCCGATCCAGTTCTCCGCAGCAGACTCGGTGAAATACAACTATACGCTGCCGTTGAGCGATTTCGCCTACTACAACAAGATCCAGAATAACGTCGTCGGCGGCAATTCGAACCTGACGGGCGGGTACGATAGGACGCATCGCATTTCCTACGTGTTGATGATGAACCTGCCGTACGACATCAACATCAGTTCGGTCGGAACATTCCAGAGCGGGTTCCAGTACGCGCTCACGTATACGATCGCCGACGTGCGTATCGTCAG
Organism: Bacteroidota bacterium; assembly: GCA_030824175.1. GTDB lineage: Bacteria > Bacteroidota > Ignavibacteria > UBA10030 > UBA8401 > CAISDA01. Next base: position 1,655 of record JAVBYH010000015.1, read on the forward strand.
CCGCACGCTCACAACGTCTCCCTGGAACAAGCAGATCGATTTCCATTTTGAAAAAGGATTCACCGTCTCCGGTGTCCGCCTCGCGGTCTTTGCAGACATTAAGAACGCGTTCGGCTGGACGAATATCCTGAACTACGATAACACGAACACGGGAACGGAAGTGTGGGAACGTTCCGCCGCAGGTCAATCGCAAGTTGTGTCCGCCGGCGCCTCGTCGACAGTCATTAACGGCGTGCCCGATCCGACCGGAACGCAGCGGCGCGCGGTATCGACCGACGGAACAATGTTCTATGATATCCCCCGCGAATATTATTTCGGTGTGAAAATCGATTTCTAAAACGGGTTCTGTGGTTATTACTCAACGACTATTATAGGAGTAACGAAATGAAGAGTACATTAAGAAGAGACATTGCAGTGATCGGTCTCATTCTCCTGATGACGGCACTTCCCGTATCGGTCTTTGCCCAGACGGCGAAGTCGGATAAGGTGCCGAGCTATCCGGGAGCAGGCGTTCTGCAGGCCGGAGATATATGGGAGTCGTTCCGCCCGTTGAATTATACGGTGACTCCCGCGACGCGCGGTGTGGCTATCTTGTCGATCGGTAACTTCGATCGACAGTGGTCGACGCCGGGTTCGCATTGGCCGAACGCATATCCCTGGTCGCCATATTGGGGAAAGTGGATGTTCGCCTCGGTGCACGATACATCGAGCACCTTCAACCCCGAAAAAATCGGTACTGCCGCGAATCCAAGCTACTACACAAACGACGTGAGCACTGCCGGCGAACCGTCGAAGTACGCACAGATCGCGTATCTGCCGAAAGTTGTCGGCGGCGGAGATCCGTTGCGCGACTACACGATCGATCCGTACTTCACGGATGCCACCCGGCAGCACGCCATCTACGAAGCCGCGTTTCCGACGAACCTCGGTATCGACGTGAAGTTCCGTGCACACAGTTTCGCCGCTCCCAACTGGGGCAACCTGAACGACTTCGTCATGGTCGAGATTACATACAAGAACACCGGCGTGCTCGATATGGACATGAACGGTATCCCCGAACAAACGGGACATAAAATCATGGCGCTCTCGCCGTATGTCGGTTCGCAGTCTCATATGTCGACGAGCAATTACAGGACCGGCCTCCGCGGTGCGAATGGCGGTATGGTTCCGATGGGACGCCAGACGGCGTACATCGCCGATCCCGATCCGACAGGTGCACCGTGGGATTTCGTGACGGTCTTCCCGAGCTCGACGACGAAGAACCCCGTTGCAGGCAAGCGTGATTTCGGTTTCAATTACTACCCGGGCAAGGAATACACAGACGTGTGGGCCGGCTGGGTGATAATCGATGTGAAACAAGGCGCAATACCGAAAGACGTGACAAAATCCGTTGCGGATCTTGCCTCGAAGAAGACAATCTTCGGTACGCATCCCGTCGGCCTCGGTGCCGAGCGCGGATGGTATACAAGCGCACATGCAACGAAAGTCGGTTATGGCGCGCCCAGGCAGTTGTTCCTGACCTCCATCGGTCAATGGTTCAAGGATGCGGGCCGTTCACTTCAGAACAATCCAAATAATTATGACCTCGAACCGAATCCGAATTTCTTCAAGGCGGACACGATCAAGGACATCTTTAAGTTCGTTCCGAAGGGCACCGGCTACACGGTACCGAACGGCGACCAGAAATATTCCGGCGTCTTCGACAATTCCTCGTTCGAAGACGGCAGTGCCGATGCGTCGACGAAGTACCCCACAGGTTACGGCGTCTTCTCGAAGGGAGCCATGCACAGCGAGGATTACAACGGCGAAATGTACTCCTCCGCGGGACCGTTCGCGCTCGATGTGAATGAGGAAGTCACGTTTGTGATGGCGTTCGTTGCCGGTTTCCGCCTCGAAGGCATTCAGCGCGCCGTTGAAGCCGCCCGCTGGGCGTTCAGCAAGAACCTCGCCATCCCGAAGACACCCGCGCTTCCGAAACTTCTTGTGAAGAACACGCTGAACAAATCGACGACGCTCGAGTGGGATAAAGAGGCCGAAAAAGATGCTCAATTCGCAGGCTATAAGATTTGGAGAGCCGCACAGTACAAGAAGAAAAGCTGGATGGATGAAGGCATGCGTCTCGTTGATCGCTATCAGGAACAGGATGTTCCGGGTCCGGTGCCGTCGTCTCTGAAAAAACCCGTCAATCCGAAATTCGATGCATTCGGGTTGATCAACGCCACGACGTTACAGGGCCGGTATCAGCCCGACACGTGGGGAACATACGATCTCGTAAAGACGATCCCGAAATCGGAACTCGCTGCGATTACGGCGACAACGAATCCCGGCACGACAACGACGACGGGGTATGCCTACAAGTATGAGGATAAGGATGTTGTTCTCGGCTTCTCGTACTGGTATTATGTCTCCGCGTACAAAGACGGCCAGTTCGAAGGGCCGGGCGGCCAGACCACAACACGCATCGAAACGCACAATACAAACAGGAACGGTGCCAGCGCATTGTGGAACCTGACGTATCCGTATGCATTCGCCAACGTCAACTATCCCCTCGCAACGAACGCCGCCGCCTATCAGGCGATGGGTGGAGTGCAGGTCGTTAACTCCGCGCTTGCGGTCGGTAATGTTGTAGCCGATGTGGGCGTGCGTCCGAACCCGTACAAACGCGCCGCGTTGCATGACAATCGCAGCCAGGTCTATGATCACAAACTGTTGTTCTATAATCTTCCGTCACCGTGTAAAATTACGATCGTTGACGTAGCCGGACAGGTCATCGATGAGATCAATTTCTCCTCAGCGAACCAAAACGTCGGCAGTACGTTCTGGGATATGTTCTCGAAGGACGGTATCGAGGTCGCCAGCGGCCTGTATATCTATGTCGTTGAATCGGGAACACAGAAAAAAGTCGGCCACTTCGCAATTTTACGCTAACGAACTTAAACCATGAGGAAGAAAATGATGAAACGAAAAGAATCAATAATTTTCATCGTGTTGCTCCTGCTGGCCTCGAGTGTGTCTCTTGTTGAGGCACAGACCCGAAAGGCCGGCCTTAATAGTGCAACATTTTTGAAGGTCGGCGTGGGCGCTCGGCAGGTCGCATTGGGCTCCGCAGCATCATCGTTGACCGGTGACGCGACGAACATGTTCTGGAATCCCGCCGGTACGGCGTTGAAGAACGACATGATGCAGGTCTCTTTCACCCATAACAACTGGATCGCCAGCCTGAAACAGGAAGCCCTCGCCGCCACATACAACTGGGCAGGCGTCGGCACCGTCGGCATCGGTGTCATGTCCTTTGGCATCAATGGCATCGCTGCTGATCGCGACATCTACCCCGACGCCTCGGCCGAATTGCAGAACCAGCAAATCGATCTTGCGACGGGCGACTCGTACGATTATCAGGACCTCCTCGTACAGGTGAACTATTCACGCTACATCATGGATAAGCTTGCCCTCGGTGTCTCGGCGAAATACCTGAACGAAAAGATCGACGACCAGAGTGCAAACGCTCTCGCATTCGACCTCGGCTCGGTCTACCATATCGGTGTCCTCGATTGGAGTATCGGTGCGCGCATCTCGAACCTGGGAAGCGACATGAAGTATTACGACTTCAACCATCCGATCCCGCTCACATTCAGCATCGGAACCTCGATGGCGCCGATTAATGTCGGTAGCACAAAGGTCCTGATGGCTTTCGATGTCGTGAAACCGCAGGATGGCGCTCAGTATTATTACACCGGTCTCGAAATCAATACGAGTGATATGTTCTTCATCCGCGGCGGCTGGAAAGTGAATTACAGCTATCTCGGTTTGTCCGGCGACGGTGTCGACGAAGGCATCAAGACAGGCGGAAACGCTCGGCCCGGTATCCGCACATCACTCGAAAAGGGATCGCTTGGCGCAGGCTTCCGGTTCCCGATGGACGAATACATCGTCTCCCTGGATTACGCCTACACCGCGTTCTCCTCGCTGAACGACGTGCACCGCTTCACCGTGCATTTCGCGATGAAGTAAGACTGATGGAGTAAGCTCTACGGCTTTACGGGGGTGGATAAGCAGCATAGTATAGTTGCGATACTGCTTATCTGCCCCCTTGTATTCTATCGCTACCCACTACCATCCACGCACCCACCCGGGGGGTCCTATGAAACATCTGCCGCTTCTTCCGACGACCGTCATTGGCAGCTATTCGTTCCCATCATGGCTCGGCAAGGTGCGCGACATGGCCCGAACCGGCGCATTCACGAAGGCGGAGCTCGACGAGGCGAACGACAACGCCGTGAAATCGGTCATCAAGGACCACGAGGCAGCCGGGGTGGACATCATCACCGACGGCGAGATCCGGCGTGAAACAATGGTGAACTTTTTTTCGGCCCGCATCGACGGGTTCGATATGACGGGGAAGATGAAGCCGATCGGCAATCTCGATCCCTCCATTCAAATGCTCGATCCCGTTGTCCGGAGTCAGGTGAAATATCGCGGCAGTCTCGGCATGGACGAACATTTCAGATTCCTGGCGGCGCATACGTCGGCTCACACGAAGGTCTGCGTGACAGGTCCGCAGATGCTCGCAAAGCGCGCCACCAACGAATATTACAAGACAGACAAAGAACTTATTTTTGACCTCGCCGACATCCTCAATATTGAATTGAAGGGACTCGTAACGGCGGGATGCGATTTCATACAGATCGACGAACCGATCTGGGTCGGCTATCCGCAGGATATGCCGTGGCTCGTCGAGGCGTTCAACAAGCTCACCAACGGGGTGAAGGCGAAGATCGCCATCCATGTGTGCTATGGAAATTATCAGCTCAAGAAGCTCTTCACGGGACAGTACGCCGAGCTCTTCCCGGCGATGCTGGACACGAACGCCGACCAGATCAGCATGGAATTTGCCGTCTCCGACGGTGTCGGGCTCGAGCTGTTCAAGCAGTATCCCACCACAAAAGAAGTCGTGGTGGGCGTGATCGACGTGAAGGACGAGAAGATCGAGACCCCCGAGATCGTCGCGACACGCATTCGCCGCGCGCTCGAGTTCATTCCGAAGGAGAAAATGTACATCAGTCCCGACTGCGGCATGAAGTTCATGCCCCGCGCCCGCGCCTACGCGAAGCTGAAGGCCATGGTCGAGGGTACGCGCATCGTCCGCGCCGAGCTCTCGGGCGTCTCCACCACACTGGATCTCTAGCCTTTTGTAGGGCGAAAAGATATTTCGCCCTGCCGAACGAACGTACGAAAGTTGAACCGGGGCGAAACGCCGTTTCGCCCTACAATGTTTTTCATGTATAGTTTTTTTTGTAGGGCGAGATTCATCTCGCCCATGTATCAACCCCCATCATCGTATCCATGAAACAGACATTCATCTCCTGCAGCAACGACCGCCTGAACGTTCTCGTCCCGCGGATCAAACAATTCCTCTCCTGCGACACCACCGAATACGACATGTTCGGCCGCCATGTGCGAGGCTACCGCTCGCCCGATGCTCCGAGCATCTGGATACGCGATTACTCGGACATGATGCGCGGTTTCCGGTACTGGGAGACGGACATGAAGTCCATTGTCGACCACTTCGCCGAAACGCAAACGGCGAAAGGATGGTTCTTCGACTATTTCACGATGACTCCGGAAAAGGTCCCGTGCGAACGGGAGAATTGGGCGAAGTATGTCCGTGTGCCCGTCGAGGCCGATGTGGAATACCGGTTCATCAAAGCCGCCTATATGGCATGGCAGGCGACGGGCGACGACGCATGGATGAAAAGCCTGCTGCCGAACATGGAACGCGCCCTCGAGTACATCATGACCGACACGTGGCGCTGGGATGCCGCCGTGAAACTCGTGAAGCGCGCGTATACGATGGACACGTGGGATTTCGATTACACGGCCGGGCGTCATCCGTGGCTCAACTTCCAGATCACGCCCCATACGTTCTGGGGCATCATGCACGGCGATAACTCGGGCTATTACGAGGCCTTCCTGCAGCTGAGCGATCTCTACGCGCACCTGAAAAACACGAAGCGGTCGGAGCATTGGAGGAAGGAAGCCGAGGATCTTCGCCGCCGCGCGAACAAGCTTTGCTTCAACGGAAAATTTTATACGCACTTCGTGAAGCGCACACCGGTGACGGTGAAAGGGGTGAACGAGGCGAGGCAGCTGAGCCTCAGCAATCCCATGGACATCAACCGCGGCATGGCTACACACGCCATGGCCGTGTCCATCCTGAAGGAATACAAGAAGCGCGGCCGCGACACGGGTGCGTTCGCCGAATGGTTCAGTATCGATCCGCCGTTCCCCGCGGGCATCTGGGGCGACGAGAAGATCGTGAAGGGGATGTACTGCAACGGCGGCATCATGCCGCTCGTGGGCGGCGAGATCGCCCGCGCGGCGTTCGAGCACGGATTCGAACAATATGCGGTCGAGACGCTCCTGAAATACGAGGAGCTCACGCGCTCGAATGAATCGTACCTCTGGTACTTCCCGAACGGCGAACACGCCACGATCGAGACGAGCACGAGCCCCGATTCCTCTCCGACGGACGGATGGGGATCATCCGCGATGCTCTACGCGCTGATGGAAGGCCTGGCGGGAATCGTGGACCAGCACAAGCTCTATACAAGCGTGAGACTGTCGCCTCGGTGGGTCGCGGCGGGATGCGCCGACGCTCGCGCATGCGCCACGTACGGTGCCTCGGACGCGAACTTCGAATACGCATTCGCGCACGACACGGCCGCGAACCGGATCACAATCGAGATCCTCGGCGCCGCCGATGTCGCGCTCCACCTGCTGCTGCCCGAGGGCGCGCGGGCGAAAACAGTCACTGTCAACGGCAAACCTGCGGCGCACAAAAACGAAAAGATCGAACAGAGCCCGTATGTGAACTCATCGTTCACCGTGAAGAAAAAAGCCGTTGTCGTCGTCTCCTATTAGTTTTTGTGTAGGGCGAAATGATATTTCGCCCTGCAGAACGACAGTAATACATATACAGCGGGGCGAAACGCCGTTTCGCCCTACAGTGATCCATATTTACATTTGATTCACCATATTCGGAATAATAATGCAACGCAGAAACTTTTTCATCGCCTCCGCCGGCGCGATCGGTGCGGCGCACATGCTCTCCCCGCTGTCGCTCCTTGCCTCACCCCGTGGCGCATCGCCCCTCCCGCATCCGGCCGGTCCCGTCGCCCCCGACGATCACCAGTTCTGGAGCGTGGTGCGCACGCAATTT
>JAVBYH010000038.1 GCA_030824175.1 Bacteroidota bacterium
GGCATACGTTTCGGTGCTCGCATCCGTCGGGGCGAGCCGGCCGAAGCGTGATACTGTGGATGCGCGCGTCGTGAACGATGTGCGCACGGGGAGCGCCACGTACGAGGGACTCACCTACAGGAATAATCAAGGGTTCCCCGCCGCCGCACCCGTCACCGGCATCATCGATACGCAGACGGATGTCGGCGGATGGCCCGTGCTGAATTCGCTCCCTGCGCCTGCGGACGCAGATCGCGACGGAATGCCTGATGCGTGGGAAGCGTCGCACGGACTGAATGCCGCCGACCCGGCGGATCGTAACATCGTGGGTCCCGACGGGTACACGATGCTGGAAGAGTATTTGAACGGCATCACCGGTCTTCTTTCGTCAGCGGTAGAGCCGGAAAAGGGGATACCGTCGTCAATTTCGCTGGAGCAGAATTTCCCCAATCCCTTCAATCCCTCTACCACGCTCACATTCACGGTGCCGGAGACGGGGTTAACGACATTGACAGTGTCGGATGTGCTGGGAAGAGAGGTGGCGACCCTCTACACAGGCGAAGCCCCGGCAGGCGCCGTCGTTACGACAGTCTTCGACGGAGCGGATCATGCCTCGGGCCTCTATGTGGCGCGGTTGAGGCACGGAGGGCAGATTCAGGCCAGGAAAATGCTCTATACAAAGTGACGCCGGCCACGGTACCGCGTGCGCCAGGACACATCGCCCAAGAAAATTGTGGAATATGGCGGGGGATTTTCTTACTATGCGAGTGGAACCGCGTATCGGTATTGTGACACAACAATAGAGACGATTGAGGCAGTAATGGCTGAACCCCCAAAATTAGACGAGAAAGAACGTCAGGCACGCGTCAGCGCACTCTTGCACGGCGTGGAAGATGCGATTAAAAAAGGCGAACTCGAGGATGCACTCGACAAGATCCGGAAGGTCTACAAGTACGACATCAAGAACATGTATGCACGGGCGTTCGAAGAACGCATTCTTGTGATGATCGTCCAGCGGGGCGAGAAGGAGCTGAAGGTCAAGTACGAGCAGCAGCATTCGAAATTGCGGGAGGAGGTCGACAGGAAGGCGCAGATCGAGATCAACCGGAAACTGAAGGAGTACCATCGACAATGGGAAGAGGAGACGGCGAAACGTGAAGAGAAGGAGCGCCAGGCGAAGGAGCTGGAGAGCAAAGCTCGCAAAGCATCGCTTGATGAGCAGAAGGTTGAAGACGAACGCGAGTACAACGCACTGAAGTACGAGAATCGCGACCGGATCGAGCAATGGGAAAAGAAGATGAAGCTCGAAATTCAAACGGCCGTTGAGAAGGAACGCATCCGCCTCGACAATGAACTGGCCGAGAGGCTGGCTGCGATGTCGGTCCGCCAATCCGGGCCCGCCCAGGCACCCGCGGCGCCCGCTCCCGTACCTGCCGGGCCGCCCTCCGTCGTGCCGGTGCCGACCGCGACAGTGTCTGTGCCGGCTGTCGTTCCGGAGTCGCCGATCGAATCGAAGGAACAGATCGAGGCCGAATATACGGTGAAGCTGCTTCAGACCAAGGAGCAGATGGAACAGGAAGCGATGGCCAGGGTCGAGGCCGAACGCCTCAAGCTCCATGAGGAGGCCCTCGAAAAAGTGCGGCAGGAATACGCAAGCACGCAGTCGGAATTGCAGCGGCAGTTCGAACAAGAGAAGAACTATCTCATCGAAGGCGAACGGGCCAAAGCAAAGGAACGTCTCGTCGAGGCGTACAGGACGTTCATCATTCTTCTGGATGTCTCGATCCCGCGGGAACATCTCGACGCGCTGCTCCTGTCATTGCGGGGCATCCTCGGTATCTCAGAGGAGGAACACACGGAGATCATCCGCTCGGTGCAGGTGAACTCGTACATCGATACGCTCAGGGCGAGCTGGCAGAAGGGGAAGATCACGAGCGACGAAAAGGAACTCCTCGCCCATCTCTGCGACCTCTATCAGATCTCCCCGGAGGAACACGACAGGCTGACCAAACAGGTGAAGCGGCAGCTCGGCCTTCCCGACGAGAGCGCCCGGATCCTCGCCATCGACGATAGCAAGGACCTTCTTGTGTTCATCGATTACGTCCTGAAAAAAAACTATGCGAACATCCGCACCGTGGAATCGGTGAAGCTGGCCGTCGAGACGTTCAAACAAGAAATGCCGTCGCTTATTCTCTGCGATGTCATGATGCCGGAAATCGGCGGGTTCGCATTTTACAATCAGATCCAAAAGGGTGAATACGGCGAGGAGATCAAGAAGGTCCCCTTCGTGTTCATGAGCGGCTGCTCGGACGAGTACATGAAAAAGATCGCCGACGATCTCGGCGTCAACAAATATCTCGCCAAGCCGTTCTCGAAAGAGACGCTCGAAAAGACGATAAAGGAAATGCTCACGATCGAAGCCGGCTGATCCCGGGAGTGCTGCGGAGTCCGCTCCACAACCGTGGTACCGTCCGGCGCGCACTGTAACCATAGGGGATTGAATCTATGAACCGGTGCCTTGTACTCCTCCTCGCATGTACTGCCGTTCTCGCCGCCCCGAGAATCGTTTCCCAGACAAAATTCTATCATTATTATTCGGCGGGACAGGAATTCCTCGAGAAGAAGGACTGGCTCCGGGCCATCGGCGAATTTCAAAGCGCCGTCTCGCTCGAATTCGAGGACGCGGGCCGCAAGCGGACATACGGAACGCACTTCATCGAATACTATCCTCATCGTGACATGGGATACGCCCATCTGCAGCTGAAGGAGTATGCCGCCGCACGGAAGGAGCTTGAACTGTCCGCCGCGTATGATGAAACGGACGATGTGGCCGGGTACCTGGACGAGATCACCGCTGCGACCGGCAGGGACACGGAGCCCGCGGTGGAGCCCGCACCGCCGCCTGCGGCGGCAACACCCTTCCGCGGGGGCATCATCGCTCCATCGTACGACCCAAGCGCCGTCACGCAGGTCGGATCGCGCCTGGCTGTCGCGGTCATCCCGTTCGAGGCGAAGGGCGAGGGGAAGGCGTTCGCCGATGCGGTCACCGAAACCATGATCACGAAGCTTGTGAACCTGCGGCGATTCAAAGTGATCGAACGCTCGGCGATCGACAACGTAATGAAGGAACAGCAATTTCAGGCATCGGGTATCGTCGACGAGAAGACCGCGGTGCGGCTCGGACGGATCGCCGGCGCGGATGCGATTATCGTCGGCAGCATTCTCATCACGACGGGGACCGGAAAATTCAGTGCGCGCGTGATCGACGTGGAGACAGCCGAAACGATCGTCGCCGAAGAACAACCCGTCGACACGCCAATCATGAACGTCGTGGCGCAGGTGGTCGGCAATGTCGCAACGATGATACACAACGACCTGCCTCTCGCCGAAGGCATCATCGTCCGAATCGATGCCGATGAATTGTACATCAATATCGGCAGCTCGCAGGGCGTACGAAAGGGTACAAAATGTGTCGTGTTCAGGGAAGGGGATCCGATCCACCATCCGGTGACAGGCGAGGTGCTCGGCAGGAAAGTGACACGCCTCGGCGAGTTGCTGGTTGTGCAGGTGCAGGATCGCCTCGCCTGCATGAAGACACTCGAAACCGAACAGGCATTTAAAGTCGGCGATAAAGTCGTTCTCAAGTGACACTTCATTCACAGGATGGCTGAAAGGAGCGTACAATGAGACACTCGGTCCTTTTCATGATCGCCTCTCTGGGCTCCGCCGGACTGCTCGCGGCCCAGGACTTGAATATCACCGGTGTCGGCGCTCGGGCCGAGGGTTTCGCCGGGGCATTCATCGGCATCGCGGACGACGCCACCGCAATCGTCTGGAATCCCGCGGGATTGTCGCAGCTCGAACGATCGGAGGCATCCTTTGTCGGGCGCTTCCTGATGGAAAAAGTGGAATACGCTGAAACCGATGTGTCCGAGCCCGGTGCGAGCACCGACCAGTCCCACGTGTTGTTCAACTTCGGGAGCCTGGCGCTGCCGCTTCATTTCGGAAGGACGAGACTCGTGCTTGCCGCGGCATATCAGCGCCAGCTCGATTTTTACACGAATGTGAAATTTCTGACCACGGAAACGGACGGCAAGGGAGGCGTCGATACGTTCACTCCCGGATTCGGCATCAACATCGGACCGGTATTCTCAATCGGGGCCGCGGTGAATTTCTGGAAGGGGAAATACAGCGAAACCACAGTCGACGCCGGATATGTCGAGACGACGCGGACGCAGGACTTCACGTATAAAGGATTCAATGTCGTTGCAGGCGCGATGATCGATCTGGATGGACTGCCGACTCCCATTCCATTCAAGCTCGGCGTCTGCGTCAGAACGCCGTTCGAGATGAAAGCGGACGGCACAATCGTGGACGTCACAAGCGGTTCAGCACAGACCGATTCCTATGAAGTCGACCAAACAATTCAGATGCCGCTCATGCTCGGCGTGGGAACATCCATACGCCTGTTCGAGTCACTGACGTTGGCGGCGGATTATGAGGTGAGGCGGTATGCCGATAAGGAACTGCGTCAGACGACTGTCGGCGCGGGAGAGGAAACATACACGATCAGCAAGGACGACCTGAAGCAATACCGCATCGGTGCCGAGTATCTTATCGTCGCAAAGAGCGTCGTCATCCCCATTCGCGGCGGCTATAAATCCCTCCCGACGACGTACCGGAACTATACCGACGTGCAGACGGAATCGAACCAGGTGGTCGGTAAAGCATGGTCTGTCGGGACGGGATTCATCTTCAGAGGAGTCGCGGTGGACGCCGCGTATACGCGGAGTGAGTATACAATACGGTATGGTTCGGCCGCCTCGTTAAAAAATACAACCGGAACGATCAGCGTTTCCATGATCGTCTATATGTAACGCCGCGTGACACGGATACCGGATATTTCTTTTATTTTCAGCATCAACATCACGTGGATAATTTTAAGAAGAAGATCATCATCATCCTCGGGTCGCTTGCAGCGATCGGGCCATTCTCCATCGACATGTATCTGCCGGGATTCCCCGCCGTTGCACGGGATCTGGGGACGGACATCGAGCATGTCGCTCTCTCGCTTTCCAGCTACTTTGTGGGCATCTCCGTCGGGCAGTTACTCTACGGACCGGTGCTCGACAGGTATGGCAGGAAGAAACCGCTGTTGTTCGGCCTTACACTGTACGGGATCGCCGCGCTCGGATGCGCGGCAGTCCCGTCGATCGGCGCACTCATCGGGCTTCGGTTCCTGCAGGCGCTCGGGGCCTGCGCCGGCATGGTCGGGGGAAGGGCGATCGTGCGCGACCTCTTCCCGGTAAATGAAACCGCGAAAATTTTCTCGGCGCTCATGCTCGTGATGGGAGTCGCTCCCATGATTGCCCCCTCGATCGGCGGCGTTGTCACCTCGGTGCTCGGCTGGCGCTTCATCTTCATCTTCCTCGCTGCATTTGCCGTCGTCATGTACATGACGATACAGCGCTTTCTGCCCGAGAGCAAGGCGCCCGACGCAGCGGTATCGCTGAGGCTCGGTGCTGTGCTGCGCGAGTATGCGGTGATCTTCCGGACTCCCGCGTTCGTGACGTATGCGATCGCCGGAGGGCTGGCCTCCGCTGGGATGTTTGCGTATATCGCCGGTTCGTCCTTCGTGTTCATGAACGTGTTCGGATTTTCCGCATTGCAGTTCGGGCAGTTTTTTGCGGTGAATGCATTCGGGCTCGTCGCGGGAAGCCAGTTGAACACTCTGTGGCTGAGGAAAAGGATGAGCGCGCAGATCGTGCCCGTCGTGAGTGCACTGCTCTTTATGGTTGCCCTCGCCCTTTCGGGCATCAATTATTTCTGGGGGCCGAACCTCGCCGGCACCGTTATTCCGCTGTTCCTGTTTCTGCTGCTGTTGGGATTCATGAATCCGAATACGGCGGCGTTGTCGCTCGCGCCGTTTTCGAAGAATGCGGGGAGCGCATCAGCGCTCCTGGGATCGGTGCAGATGCTTGCAGGGGCGGGCGCATCGGCACTTGTGAGCGGACTGCACAACGGGACGATCTATCCGATGACAGGGGTGATGACGGTGTGTGCGGGAATCGCATTCGTCATCATCATGCATCACACGCTGAAGAGCGTGTAGGGCGATTATTTCGCCACGACCATCGTGATCGTGGAAACATTCGAGCCTGCGGTCATCCGGCAGTAATACACTCCGCTCGGCAGCCCCGAGGCATTCCATTCCACCGCGTACGTGCCGGCGGGCTGCACATCGTTCACGAGTGTTGCCGTCCGTCTTCCCAGCACATCATACACTCCGACTGTCACGAGCTGCCGCGCGTTCGTCGCGTAGCGTACCGTCGTCGAGGGATTGAACGGATTGGGGTAGTTGGGCTCCAGGTGGTTCGCGAGGGGGAGGCGCTCCGCCGTTTCGGCAACAGCGGTGCCGAGCGGCGCGAACGCCTTGTCCAGCCAGTCGACGCGCTTACTGATCCACGCCTTCATCCAGTTTACCTCATCCACGTATGACGACGACGTATAATAGTAATTCGGCCACACGTGCACGCCGAGGATGGGCCAGCGTTCATAGTTCCGGACTTGCGACTCGGCGACGACCGCAGCAAGCGAATCGATGAGTCCGAAGAGGTTCGGCGTCGAGAACTGCGCGGCGCGCAGCGCCTTCCACCTGTCGGCAGTGATTTTCTTGAACGCCGGATCGGCCCAGAGTTTCTTCCACCAGAACGGGGGCCCGTAGGCGTCGCCCGACGAATAAGACTGAAGGTCGATCTCGAAGCTGACCGTCGTCCACGCCTCGGCATAGTTGCAGTTGCCGTATCCCAAATTGTAATCCCAGTACGGTCCCGCATACAGCTTGTCGTTCTTGCTCGTCCGGTCCTTGTAGAGATACGTGCTCAACCGGTAGCCGTCCACGTTCTTCGAGAGTTCGTTGAAGCAGACCATATCCGCGAACGATTTGACATCGATATATGCGGGGTATCCGACGGCGGCGTCCTTGAATGAGGCGGACATCATCATCGTCTCGAATTTCTTGTCGTACGCCTGCAGATACGCCATTTGCTGCGGCATGATCTCATCCGTGTCCGGATAGTGGTACTGGTACATGAGATAGCGGCGGGCGGAGGTGGCGTACGGCGGATAAAACGCATCCCACCCCTTGTCTGTCGCCTTATCCGCCTTGTCGATCTTATAGATGTACCCGCCGGTGACATTGTCGCCCGTCGTGTCGGCCGGGGTCAATTTGGAAATGTTCACCCGGTTCTTGTCGCGCTTAATTTTTTCCATCAGGATGTAGATGCCCTTATACTCGGGGCCTTTCCCTTCGTTGACGAACACCTCGCAGAACTTTGTGCGGCTCGCATAGCGTCCGGTCCGGTTCGAGAGGATGTATGTGATCGCATCGCGCATGAACGTCTTGTCGGTATAGGGAGCCGAAAGGATCCAGGTATGCTCGCTCGGGAATCCGAGGAGGCTGACGTCGTTGTCCTCTCCCACGGCATCGAGCGTCGTAAAACCATATTGCTTTTTCGGAAACTGTTGGGAGGATGAGCCTCGGATTTCTATGCCGATCTTGCCGTTGTAATTGTTGTAGGGATCCGTGAGAACGTTCCTCTTGCCCTCGCCGTTATAGATGATGCCCATGTCGGCTGATATTTTCGGTTCGTCGACAATGGATTTCCCGTGCGTATCGATCACGACGATCGGCAGATCCGATGACACAAAGGCGGCGGAACGTACTGTGCCCGGCTGGGCGAAAGACACTGCTGCGGCGGTACAAAGGATGAACGAAAATAAAATTTTCATAACGTGAACGGGTCCGATCGGAGTATGATGATGAACATGGTGTGAGCAATAACGACAGTAAAATACGAATATCATACCGGAAGCGCCACAGGATCAAAAATGATACCATGTGTGAACCATGTGTGTACGTCCCGCGGATTTTGTCCGGAAACATTTTTTTCTTAGGTGGGAATAACGTACATTGGTGTCACTTCAATGAATGCACAAAGGATGTCTAATGGGAACAGATCCAAACGCGGATTTTAAATATTCGATCCTTATCCTGGATGACGAAGAGGTGATTCTTGAAACGATACGGTCGGTATTCAGAAATGAAAACTATGCGCTGGCCTTTTTCACGAAAGGCGAGGATGCACTGCTGTTCATGAAACAGAATCCGGTGGACATCATCATCACCGATGTACGGATGCCGGGCATGACCGGTTTTGAATTCCTGAATTTTGCAGCCCACATTGCCCCCGAGGCGGTGAGGGTGGTGATGAGTACTGTCGATGACAAGAGCATCGGCATCGTGGCCATTCAAAAAGAGCTCGCTCATCAGTTCCTGTTGAAACCGTGGAACGACAATAAATTCCGGGAGTTCGTGAGAGACATTATCTCGGCCCGCCTCGAGACGCGGTCGAAGGATCTTCAATTCCTCATTTCCTCGTTCACCGAGCTGCCGTCGGCCCCCAAATTCCACGACCGATTGAAAGGCCTCCTGGGCCATGACGACAAGTATCTGCGCCTCATCATCGAGGAGGTGGAAAAAAATCCCGCGATGGTTGCGAAGCTCCTGCGCGTGTCGAACTCTGTCTATTTCGGGGCGAGGAAGAGCATCAACAACGTGAACGATGCAATCCGCTTCATCGGAGTGGAATACGTGAGCACGCTCGTCGTGGCGATCGAAACATATTATCAGGTGTGCATTAAGACGAACGAGGATCTATCGGGGTTCATCGAGGATTTGTGGAACGAATCGTTGAAGAGGGCGGAGCTCTGCAAGGTTATCGCCATGGAGTGGAAGGCGAAATGCGAGCCGCGCCTTGTCTAC
>JAVBYH010000389.1 GCA_030824175.1 Bacteroidota bacterium
AGCGGGCAGGGCCGTGCACCGTGGGAACACCGATTGTCCAATCGAATCGACATTATCGCCGACAAACCGGGCTATGCGCCGGGGGACGTGGCGGAAATATTCATTAAAAGCCCGTATCAACGTGCAACTGCGCTGATTTCGATCGAACGCGAAGGTGTGCTCTCCCATTACACAACTATCCTTGAAGGTTCCGCCCCGCGTATTTCAATACCTATCAAGCACGCCTATCTGCCGAATGTGTTTGTGACTGTCGTGCTTCTGGCGGGTGGTGCCGATTCTCTCGCCGTGGTGCGGCTTTCAGAAAGCCGCCGTCCGGCATTCACCATTGGCCGCGTGAACCTTCCGGTATCGCCGAAAGAGCGGCAGCTTCACGTGAATATTGACACGCGATCCAGGGACTTTCATCCGGGTGATACGGTGAGTGCGGTCGTGACCGTGCGCGATGCGTTCGGAGCCGGTGTCAAGTCGGAACTTACCGTGAGTGTTGCGGATCAGGGTCTGCTGAACCTTGTCGATTACCACCTCCCCGATCCCTTTGTCACATTCTACCGCGAACGCGGGCTGGGTGTGGCGACGTTTGATTCCCGCGGTCACCTTGTTGGAGAAGCGGGAATCGGAGATATGATGACCATGGCTACTACGGCGAGCGTCATAACAAACGATCTTAAAATTGTGGACGATGGTCCCGTGCGGAAAAATTTCTCGGCTTCGGCGTATTGGAATCCTTCGCTGCTCACCGACGATAGCGGCCGGGTCACGGTGCGATTCAAACTTCCGGATAATATCACCGGATTCACACTGATGGCAGTCGCCCAGACACTTGCATCACAGTTTGGGGGAGGAGAAACAACCATTCGCGCCGGCAAGCCGCTTCTCCTCCTTCCCTCGGTCCCGCGTCTGGCCCGGACGGGCGACTCATTCAACGCAGGGGTAGTGGTGATCAATAACACTCAGCACTCTCAAACTGTGTCATTGACCGCCGCCGCAACAGGCATTGCCATCGAAGGGAGGGGAATCACGACTCTCCGGCTCT
Organism: Bacteroidota bacterium; assembly: GCA_030824175.1. GTDB lineage: Bacteria > Bacteroidota > Ignavibacteria > UBA10030 > UBA8401 > CAISDA01. Next base: position 1,034 of record JAVBYH010000389.1, read on the forward strand.
CTCCGGGCCAATCGCGGGAAGTAACATATCGCTTCAGTGCGGATTCTATCGGTTCAGCGGTTGTGGCATTTACCGCAACGACAGACACGGAGGGCGACGCCCTGCAATGCTCCTTCCCCATCGTCCCTGTGAGACGGAGCGAAACAACAGCACTGATGAATTCAACTGCCGAGCCGACGATCGGTGAGGCTGTCTACATACCCGAATCCATAGTGCCGGATGAGGGTAGTGTGGAAGTCACTGCAGCGTCAACGGCGATGGTCGGCCTCTCCGGGGGGATGTCGTACCTCTTCACGTATCCGTATGGCTGCCTGGAACAACGGGCATCGAGCGTCCTTCCGATGATACTCGCCGGCGACCTTGTCGATGCATTAAAATTACAGGTGTTCAACAAAAGGGAGTATAAGGAGGTCGCACAAAAGACAATCGACGATATCCCTCTCTTTCAGGTGTATGACGGCGGATTTTCGTATTGGAAGGGGGACTGGGCATCATCACCGTTCATTTCAGCGTATGCTGTCTACACATTGCTTGAAGCCCGGGAGCATGGCTTCCGGGTCGAGAAGTTCGCTCTTGCGCGCGGTATCGATTATCTCACGAGAGTGCTTGCTCGGGACGAAACAGATAGGCGCGAATCGATTGAGGCTATGCGCTGCACGCAGGCGTTTATCCTTTACACGCTCGCGCGAGCAGGGCGACCAGACGTCGCTGCGATGGACACACTCTTTTCCGAACGCGCATCGCTGCCGCTCTTCGCGAAGGCATACTTGCTGCGCGCATACGTACTGAACAATGCGAATTCATCCGCCGTGATTGAACTGGCGCGCGACCTTCAGAACCGCGCAAAGGTTGATCCCGCGGGGGCGTCGTACGAAGAGCCGTCGGAGCATGGCCTTGCTGAGGTCTTTCATTCGAACGTTCGCACCACTGCGATTATCCTTCAGGCGTTGATCGAAGCGGACAAGGACTCCGGGCTTGGCGCGAAAATTGTCCGGCGTCTCCTCGGCGTCCAACGCAATGGCCGATGGAGAACCACACAGGAAAACGTCCATGTCATCAACGCTCTCGCGTCGTATTATGCGAAATACGAACGCGATGAACCCCGGTATCGCGCACTGATCGCACTCGACGGGAAAAACCTTCTCGATGAAATGTTTGCGGGCCGCACCCTCGAGACATATTCGAGACGCGAGAATATCTCCGCCCTTCCGAAGGGGAGGGACATACGAGTGTCGATCGGGAAGAAAGGGGAAGGGAGACTGTATTACGGGATCCGCTTGAATTATACGCCGCGGGGTGAAACGCCGCCTAAAACCGAGGGACTGACGGTGCAGAAAACCATCGAACCGTACGAGGGAGGGTCCGGAAAGGACATTCACACCGGTATGCTCATGAAGGTCACTGTAAATGTCGTTGCCTATCAGGATCGTCATTTTGTCGCCGTGGATGATCCGGTTCCCGCGGGCTTCGATATTGTGTCCACGACATTTGCGACGTCGGTCTCGGATCCGAACGAACCGGCACGATCGTCGAACGCGTTCAATCACACCGAAACCTACGACGACCGCGTCTCGCTCTTCGCCGATTATCTGCCGGCGGGCATGCACACGTTCACCTACCTCGTGCGGGCGATCTATGCAGGAACGTATGTGATGCCATCGACCCGGGCCGAATGTATGTATGAACCCGAAGTGTTCGGAAGCACGCAGTCGGGTCGTATTCGTATTCAATAATCGTCGCTCTGCCTATCACGTGGACGGGCGGTTCATGTTCGGGGCTTGACATTAGTCAATCCGTATCTTATTATTAGGTATGCCTAAAATGGGAGGCGCTATTTCCCATGCGCGGCGGCCCCGGTTGCACATTAATCGGACGTATTTATCTGATTAGAATCACACGACAATGGCAAGCGAACAAATTGAAAATTATCTGAAGCAGATCTACAACCTTCAATCGGACGAGGGCAGGGTGTCCACCTCGTCGCTGTCGAAGACGCTGGACGTCACGCCGGCATCCGTTTCCGAGATGGTGAAGAAACTCGCCGACGAGGGATCGCTCACGCACACGCCGTACAAGGGCGTGGCGCTGACCGGGGAAGGCGAACTGCTCGCGCTGCGCATCATACGGAAGCACCGGCTGTGGGAGATGTTCCTCTTCAACGTGCTGCATTTTAAATTGGAAGAGATCCACCGCGAGGCCGAGCGGTTCGAGCATATCATGTCCGACACGATGGAGGAAAAGATCGACGAGGTGCTCGGCCGTCCGACAATCGATCCGCACGGCCACCCGATACCGACGAGGGACGGCGTGATGCGGCACGTCGCAGGTCTTCGGTTGACCGATGCCGCCGAGGGCGCGACGATGCGCGTGCTGCGTGTGAACGATGCCGATGCCGAGCTCCTGCAGTACATGACATCGATCGGCATCGCGCTGCACATGACGATCGTCGTGAAGCAGAAAATGAACTTCGACAATTCAATGCGCGTCGCGATCGACGGCAGGGACGTCAACATCAGCTCGACGATCGCAGCGAGCGTCATTGTGGAACATGCATGACGGGGAGCAATCAATGACCGATCCGGTTCACATCGTCGTCGCCGCGGGCATTCTCATACTCGCGGCCGCCGTTTTCCTCCTGCCGCGCCACGGCGTTCTCGCGCGCATGAAGCGCGTGCACAAGGATGCACGACGCGTCATGATCGAAGACGCGCTGAAGCACCTTCACGATTGCGACTACAACAAGATCGCCTGCACGGTGCCGAGCATCGCCGGGGCGCTGATGATCTCGCTGGATGATGCGGCAGCGCTCACTTCAAGACTGTCGGCGATGGGCCTGCTCGTTCCGACGGACACCGGGGTGAAGCTGACGCCCGAGGGCAATTCATACGCCCTGCGCGTCGTGCGCGTGCACCGGCTGTGGGAAAAATATCTGGCCGACGAGACGAGCCTTCCGCAGACGGAGTGGCATTCGTCCGCCGAAGACCGGGAGCATAGAATCTCACCCGCGGAAGCGGAAGCCCTGGCCGCGCAGCTCGGCAATCCGCTCTTCGATCCGCACGGCGATCCGATCCCGACTGCAGCCGGTGAGATACCGCCGAAGAAGGGGGCCCCGCTGTCTTCAGTCGCTCCTGGAGAGTGGGCCGTCATCACGCACATCGAGGATGAACCGAAGGCGCTGTTCGCCCAGTTGAGCGCCGAGGGGCTGTATGTAGGCATGCGTATCAAGATGATCGAACACACGAACCTGCGCATCCGGTTCGCCGCCGACGGCGAAGAGATCGTGCTGGCCCCCGTGATTGCGAACAATCTTTCCGTTGAACTGCTGCCGCATGCCGAAACCGTTCCGGCATCGCCGATGGCGACGCTCGCTTCCGTGACCGTCGGCGAGGCGGTGACAGTTGTAGGGATCTCGAAGGCGCTGCGCGGGCAGCAGCGACGCAGGCTGCTTGACCTCGGTGTGGTGCCCGGAACGCTCGTGCGCGCCGAAATGCGAAGCGTCTCGGGCGATCCCACGGCATATACGATACGCGGCGCGCTCGTGGCGCTGAGGAACGAGCACGCGCAGATGATCTTTATCGAACGCGGTGAACGAGTGAGCGCGTAGAGATGATCGTTTCACAACGGACCAAAGGAATGAACCCGATGACACATACAGTAAGCGAACACTGCGAAGACTGCCCCGTGCATAACCTCGGGAACCTCACGAGGCTCGGCATCAATATGCATCAGGTGGATTTTGTTGTGGCCCTCGCCGGCAACCCGAACACGGGCAAGAGCACCGTCTTCAACGCGCTCACGGGCCTCCGGCAGCACACGGGCAACTGGCCCGGGAAGACTGTGGCGCGGGCCGAGGGGGGCTTCGAGTACGGCAACAAGCGGTTTAAGATCGTGGACCTGCCCGGCACATACTCCCTGCTCTCGAACAGCACGGACGAGGAAGTCGCACGGGATTTCATCCTCTTCGGGCAGCCCGATGTGACTGTGATCGTCGTCGACGCCACACGCCTCGAACGCAATCTCAATCTCGTGCTGCAGGTGCTCGAAATAACGGACCGAGCCGTGCTCTGCGTGAACCTGATGGATGAGGCGCGCCGGAACGGCATCGCCGTCGACGTCCGCCAGCTTGCGCGCGAACTCGGCATTCCCGTGGTCGCCGCCTCGGCACGGCAGGAGGAAGGGATACCCGAGCTGCTGAAAAGCATCTACGAGGTCGCCTCCGGCACCTATGTGTGCCGCCCATACCGGCTCGAGAAGACATCGCCGTCCCTTGAAAAGGCGATCGGCACGCTGACGGCGCAATTAAAGAGTGAGTTTCCCGACCTTCCCAACACGCGATGGATAGCGCTCCGCTTGCTCGAGGGGGATCAGAAGATCATAGATTCGGTGAAGAGCGGCGAGTTGAAGGGGCTCTACCGCGCCAACTCGGTGAACCGGGTGCCACAGACAGCGGCAACCGCTCCTTGAATGCTTTTTAACGAGGTGATGCATGGATAATAAGGATTCCATCCTTTCGACCGCGCACGCGCTGCGGTACGAGATCGGAGAGGACATTCACGACACGCTCGTGGGGGCGATCTATCACGACGCCGAGCTCATCGCGTCGAGGGTGACATCACGGCCCGACGGAAAGAAGGCGAGCACGTTCGGCGCGACTCTCGACAGGTTCCTGACGAACCGGTGGTTCGGCTTCCCCCTGATGTTCCTGCTCCTTGCGGTGGTGTTCTGGCTGACGGTGGAGGGGGCGAACGTTCCCTCGGGCATGATCGCCTCTGTGCTCGTGGATATGGTCCATCCATGGCTCCGCGACACGCTGACTTCGCTGAACTCGCCGTGGTGGCTCACGGGAGTGCTCGCCGACGGCGTGTATCTCGCGATGGCGTGGGTGATCAGTGTCATGCTGCCGCCGATGGCCATCTTCTTCCCGCTGTTCACGCTGGCCGAGGATTTCGGGTACCTGCCGCGCGTGGCATTCAACATGGATTCATTGTTCAGGAAGGCCGGAGCGCACGGGAAGCAGGCGCTGTCGCTCACGATGGGATTCGGATGCAACGCCGCCGGCGTGGTTGCCACGCGCATCATCGACAGTCCGCGCGAACGCCTCATCGCCATCATCACGAATAATTTTTCGCTCTGCAACGGACGATGGCCGACGCAGATCCTCATCGCCTCCATCTTCTTCGGAGCGCTCGTGCCGGCGCATCTCGCGGGTATCATCACCGCCGGCGCCGTGGTGATCGTTGCGCTGCTCGGCATCGCATTCACGCTGATCGTCTCGTGGGGGCTGTCGCATACGATCCTCAAGGGACAGGCTTCCGCTTTCAGTCTTGAGTTGCCACCCTACCGGCCGCCGAGACTATTACAGACGCTGTACACATCGCTCATCGACAGGACGATCATTGTGCTCTGGAGAGCGATCGTATTCGCCGCACCCGCTGGGGCGGTGATCTGGCTCGTATCGAACATCCATGTTGGCGGTGTGACGATCGCCGAACTGTTCATCGACTGGTCGGATCCGTTTGCATTCGTGCTCGGGTTGAACGGCGTGATACTCCTGGCATACATCATCGCGATCCCTGCGAACGAGATCGTCATACCGACTGTGTTGATGCTGACGGTGCTTAGCGCCAAGCTCACCGGCGTGGGGAGCGGAGCCGGCGTCATGTTCGAATTGGACGAGGCGAACGCCGTCGCCGACGTGCTTCGCGTGGGCGGATGGACCGTCCTGACCGGCGTGAATGTGATGCTCTTCAGCCTCCTCCACAATCCGTGTTCGACGACGATCTACACGATCTACAAGGAAACAAAGAGCGTCAAATGGACGATCGTGGCGACGGTGCTGCCGATCGTGATGGGCCTCGTGATCTGCTTCGCGGTTGCGCAGGCATACAGGCTCGTCGTCGGGTAACGCTGAAGACGGCGCACCGGAGGGGGATGTCCCCGCCGGCGCCGCGATCGACCGGTGTTATTTTAAAAGGATCAACCGCTTCGTCTCAACATACGATCCTGCGTGCAATCGGTAGAAATACATGCCGCTTGTGAATCCGGCGGCGTTCCATTGTCTGGAGTATTCGCCGGCGGCAAGGTCGCCGTTCTGAATCGTCGCAACTTCTTTCCCGTATGCATCGTAGACTTTCAGAACAACCATGGATTGGGTCGGAATTGTGAAGGCAATTGTCGTCGACGGATTGAACGGATTGGGATAGTTTTGTTGGAGGCTGAAATGGGTCGGCAGACCGGCTGATGGCTGATCGTTGTTTGTGACAACCTCAATGGCCGGCCGCTTCCAAATTCCGGACCCTCCGGCAAAGAGGTTCGAACCGTAGACGATAAGCGCATTGACAACAGCAGTGGTTAAACCGGTATTGATCGCCTTCCATGTTGTTCCCTTGTCGGACGAAAAGAAGACGCCTCCGCTGAATGTTCCAACGAAGAGCTTCGTCCCATCGACAAAAATACAATTGACATCGGTGTGTGTCAATCCCGCGTTCTTCGCCTCCCAGCTTGCTCCATTGTTTGTTGACATGAAAATACCATCGTCGGTTCCGACTAAAATTCCGGAGGTGCTGACGCCAATAGTAAAGACATTCGTATTTGTCAATCCGGTGTTTGCCGGCGTCCAGGTCGTTCCATTATCGGATGACCGAAAGATGCCGCTCAGAGTGGCGGCAAAGAGAGAGGCGCCCGACACCGCAAGAGCGTTGACATACGTGGTGGCGAGGACGGCGTTCGAAATATTCCACCGTGTTCCGAAGTCGGAGGAACGATAGACACCGCTGCCGGTCCCGGCGAAAAGATACGCACCGTCTGTGGAGACGGCAAGAGAGGTGATATTGCTATCGAGAAGCCCGAAATTTTTCCGGGACCAACCTTTCCACAACGGGTCGCCCACTGTGGCGGAGACCGTTTGAAAAACGCCCTTGTCCGTACCGGTAAAAAGGTGCGCACCAGAGACGGCCATCGCACGGACGGATGAACCGTCCAACGCAGTATTGGCACTCGTCCACGTTGTTCCGGTTGCGGATGAATAAAACACACCGGCACCGTTCATGCCGGCAAAGAGTTTTGTTCCGTCACCGGATGCCGTCAGACACACGACGGCATTTGTGCCCGCTATTGCGGTGCGACTCCATTGTGCGTGCAATTGTTCTCCGGTGTTGAATGTACACACTACAACAACCAGCAGTGATAACAATTTTTTCGTCGTCCTCATAATCCTCGCCCCTTCTCTATGTTTCCCATTAATTGTTCAACTATTGTGCCAGCAATCTAAGGGCCCTCAATCCCGGTTGTTTGTTGAAATTACAATTGCTGTCTGTCTGAATTAAAAAAGTGACTGCGATGTGTTGGAATTTATCATGCGGAGTCCCCTTTATGCACCCCAATGGATGCATTGTAAAATCTTCAATAAAGATGTGGTCACTAGGAGACATATTAATTGGCCGTTACGGAGCGCATTGGCTGCCGAATTTCGCATGATTGTAATTGTGTGCTGGGAAAGCTATCAGATCGGGGGACGATGACGTCCCTCAATGGGGGCGACGGCGTCTATTATTGTTCACCCGCACGCATACATACATGGGTAGTCACTAACAAGGAGCGGGCTTGAGTATCGTTTTGAATGTTTTACATCGAATTTCCAATGCCCACAAGGAAGACGGACACGATGATCACAGCGATCCCGGCAATGATCGTCAATTTGGTCTTTGCAGCAACGCCGGTCCATTCCTTGCGGTACACCCCCCACATGTTTGCGGTGAGGATG
>JAVBYH010000371.1 GCA_030824175.1 Bacteroidota bacterium
GGGGCAAGGTGTGTGAACGGGCGCCAGGCGTCGATGCCGGCCTTCGCATCGACGAAATGGAGCTTGCTCACGCCCATGATCAGGGGGCGGTACGTGATGGCTGCCGGGGCGGATTTCGGACGCATGAAATATTCCGACACTCCGGCGGGAAGCGGGGGCCGGGCGGCCTGCGCGGACGCCGGCGCGCCGTTAGCCCTGGCGGATGCCGCCGAGGCCGGCCTCGCCTGTTCCTTGTCCGACGGGCGCGAGGGTGCCTGGCGCGAGACGTTCGCCCGGCCTTCAGGCGACACGTTCCCCGGGACCGCGAGCGACTGGATCTGCGGGAGCGTCATGGGTCCCCGCAGATAGGTGAGCGCCCAACGCGTCTGGAAGAGGATCGAATCGTCTTCGTGCACGTTGCGCATGAGGAACACACGGTCGCCCAGAGACGCAAGCATTGCCTCTGTCTTCTGTTTGTCGAAGGAACCTCCCGCCATCGCGCCTTCGAGGCCTTCCATCACCCGGGCCTTGTCGCGTTCGGTCTGCAGGCGTCCAATGAACCAGGTGCCGCAGTTCGCGAGGCCCTTATAGTCGAGGTCCACGGGATTCTGCGTCGAGAGGAGCACGCCCACGCCGAACGCGCGCGCCTGCTTCAGCAGCGTCAGCATCGGCACCTTCGAAGGCGGATTCGCCGTCGGGGGAAAATATCCGAAGATTTCGTCCATGTAGAGGAGGGCCCTGAGGCTGCCCGTGCCCGACTGCGAGCGGGTCCACGAGAGCATTTCGCCCAGGAGGATCGTAACGAAAAACATGCGTTCGGCGTCCGAGAGGTGCGCGATATGGAGAACCGTAACGCGCGGTTTCCCGTCGGGCGTGTAGAGGAGGCGCTGTATGTCCAGCGGCTCGCCCTCCATCCATGCGGCGAAGCCCGGCGAGGCGAGGAGGTTGTTGAGCGCCATGGCGAGCGTGAACCGTTCCTTCGCGGGATAGAAGGATTCGACGTCGAACACGCCGATCCTGTCGAAGGGGGGCTTCTGGATGTCCTGTATGATTGCAGCCAGGTCGAGACTTCGGTTGTCTCGCCAAGCGCCGTCGAGGATCGTGGAGAGCAGAATGTGTTCGCGGCTCTGGATCGGATTCGCATCGATGCCGATGAGGCCGAGGAGTCCGGAGACGGTGGACATGATGCGTTCCCGCAGTGCACCCGCATCGGCGGCGATCGACTCGTGCGGAGCGGAGAACGAGCGGAGGATCTGCAGGGGGCGCCCCGATGCATTACCGGGTGTGTAGATTGCGCGGTCGGCCGCGTTCATGTATTTGCCGATGCGCGACGGATCCTGTCCCCATGCGGCGAGCCCGTCCTTCCACGCGGCGGCGGTGCGGGCCGCGTACGCATCGGGGTCCATGCCTTTGCGCGCGGCCTCCGACGGGTCGATCCACGGTTTGAAATTTTCGGCGGTGAGATCCGGAAAACCCAGGAGCAGATTGCCGAGGTCGCCCTTCGGATCGATTGCAATAACGGGTATACCATCGATGGCGGCCTCCTCGATGATCGAGATGGCGAGCCCGGTCTTGCCGCTGCCGGTCATGCCGACGATGACGCCGTGCGTCGTGAGGTCTTTCGCGTCGTAGAGGAGGATGTTGTCCGTGGCTTTTGTCGTGCCGGAGTCGACTTCCCTGCCGAGATAGAATGCACCGAGCTTCTCATAGTCCTGCATGAATGGGATGCCTTTCAAATGGTTGGGAGGTGCGCCGCGGTATCAGGCCGGTCCTGCGGGCTGCTCGACGACGGCCAAACATACGGAATTTACACAGAGTGGTTCTGAGAATCAAGCCGGCGGATCCCAGTTGTCCGCACCTTTGAGGATCATCGCGGGGGTGAGCCGGCCGGCCTCGTCGGTCGATAATTGGCGCGACCACGGGACGCGGGCCGACGGCCGTGCGCCGGGTCCGGTCGATGCGTATTCCCAATAGCGCACCGTCGCTTCCGACTCGGGCTTGTTCCAGTTATGCCATCCGGCGGGCACGATGTGCGCCCCGAGCGTGCAGCGGACGAACGCCGTCATCGCGTACGGCCGCCAGGGCCGTCCGAGATAGACCTTCGTCGCGCCGGTATCGGCGGCGATGAGCGAACAGTCGAGGAACACGAATCCGAACTCTCGCGTCTGCGGAGTTGAGGCCGCGGTGACATAGGAATTTTTCTTGCTCTTTATCGTGCATCGGTTGAAGACGGCGGTCGACGGGCCGAAGATGAAATCGGTCGTACCCTCGATCCAGCAGTCGGCGAAGTACTGGCGGCTGTTCTCGCCGGCCGCGAAGAGCGTGTCCTGATTCCCGATGAGCCTGCAATTGCGGAAAACACACCGGTCTCCTTCCACGTGGACCGCGACCGCCTGCCCCACCGGACCTGCGGCGTTGACGAACGTGATCCGTTCGAACGTGATGTTGCTTGCGGCTACAAGGCAGGTATAGGACGTGAAGGTTGTGAATTTCACGCCCGCGGAATCGAGTTTCCCGGAGTAGTCGCTGCATGTGATGATCACCCCGTCCGTGCTTTCGCCGACGAACGTGATGTTCGATTTCGCGGCGGGGATGACGAGCTTCTCGTGGTAGACGCCGTTTTTAATGAAGACGACGATTTCCTTCACCGAATAGTCGGGACACGCCGCGACGGCTTCGCGCAGCGTTGTGCATGTACCGGAGCCGTCCTTCGCCACGACGACGCCGTACGAGCGCGGGGCGGAGGCATGCGCATGCCTGCACGGGACGGTGCCGGCAACGGCGAGGAGGATGAAGAGGAGTGTTTTCATGGGATCGGTCCTTCGTAATGGTGCATAGTAATAAAGTCCGGGATCAAATACCACTCGAAAAACCGATGCTCCCCTGTTGTGACGATGGTCACACGCGGCGTATAATCATCGCAAACAGCCAATTTTAGAAGATTCTAATGATCATTAGAACTTTCTAACTATATCCTCAAGCGGGAACATCGTATACTTAACCGACATAATTACAGGAGTCATTATGAAAAATGTATTCGCATTGGTTTTGATGACGGTGCTCATATCAGCACTGACGGTGACAACACACGGGGCCAATCGATTTGCACGCGCTAGCGGTGATTGGAATTCACCCGATATCTGGGCTCCATCGGCCCATGGTAGAACAGGCAAAAGCGTTCCCGTCGCCGGCGATCATGTGACCATCAATAATGGGGTCACCGTCATAGTGACAGCGGGTGCCGCCTGCGCCACACTCACGTTCGGTGACGACGACGGGGCGGCGGTGGTGTCAATACATCCGGGAATCACACTGGATGTCTGTGGAGCCGTTACTCTTCCCCGTGCAAATTCCGGCATCAATTCGCTAAACGTCGGTGCCGGTTTCTTGAACGCCGGATCCATCGCCTTCACAAACGGCGGCGGTACGAACCGGCATCAGGTGACGATATCGACGGGAACCGCCAGTATTTGCGGAAACGTCTCGCAGAAGGGAAGTTCGGGCAGCGCGACAATCGCATTTACAGGGCCAGGCAGATTCAGAGTGGGTGGTACATTTTTAACACCGGCGACGGGAACAGTACTTCCCGCAGGCGACTGCACGGTTGAGTATAAAGGAGCGGCCCAGACAGTCGAAGCGTTTTCCTATGCCAACCTCGCGCTGTCGGGTTCGGGCGTTAAAACGATGGCCGCTGCAACCACGATCGGCGGCGTGTTGTCCATCGGCGCGGGCACGAGCATCAATTTAGGGACATTCATGCATATGGCGGACCAGTTGTCGCTCGGGGGCGTCGGTCAGACAGCCACAGGATATTGGGGATCGACCGCCTCGACCGCGTCAAATAAGAATGCCACGTACTTCGGCACGACGGCAACCGGCAGAGTTCTTATCGCCGCGGCCCTGCCGGTGGAACTGACATCATTCACGGCTTCAGTCACAAAAGGCTGCGTTACACTGAACTGGAAGACCGCAGCCGAAGTGAACAATTACGGATTTGAAGTGGAAAAAAATGTGAACGGAGCATGGAATAAAATGGGGTTCGTTCCTGGTGCGGGCACCACAAACGCCCCACAGCAATATTCATTTATCGACAATACTGCATCGGCAGGCAAAAGTTCATACCGCTTGAAACAGGTAGACCGTGACGGCGCATACGAATACAGCTCGTCCATTGAGGTGACGAACGCAGTGGCGCCCGCCGAATTTTCACTCGGCAACTATCCGAACCCGTTCAATCCATCGACGACAGTCACGTTCTCGGTGCCCGCGAACGGCGAGACGACGTTGAAGGTATTTAACGTAATGGGTCAGGAAGTCGCCACGCTGTTCAACGGTGCGGCGGAAGCGGGCAAGGCCTACGAGGCACAGTTCAGCGCGACGAATTTGTCGACAGGCTTGTATTTTTCACGCCTGGAAAACAACGGCAGCATGCTCATCTCGAAGATGCTGCTTGTTAAATAAGCGGCAACAACGATAGAGTTCCCTCAAGGCGCAGTTGAACAAGCTGCGCTTTTTTTTTCCCTTTTTATTCCCGAATCATGGCTTGTTTATAGAGCAATATACATTTACATTAAGCATATGATCGCCCTAATCCCGCGCCGGCACAACGAAGCCGGCGTTCTTATTACCCATGCACACAGACGAGCCGATCGGCTCGCATCGTGACCGATGATTCGCACGCGAGGCACCGCCATTCAGACAGTGGACAAACAGAAGCAGCGCACGTGGGCCGCATGGGCGCTCCTTGCGGCGTGCCTTCTGCTCACGGCGGCAAGCGCCTTCTATGTAAAGAAGGATGTCGAGGCTGTCGCACGGAAGGAATTCGATTTCGGGTGCGGCGAGATCAGCGACAAGATTTCCGAACGCCTCCGTTCGCATGCGCGGATCCTCCGGGGCGGCGCGGCGTTCTTCGAAGGAAGCGACGAGATCACGCGCATCGAGTGGAAAAAATTCATCGGGGCGCAGGGCATCGCGGTGAACCTTCCCGGCATCCCCGGGATCGGCTACGCCATCATCATTCCCCGCGATGCGCTTCCCCGTCATGAACGGGATATCCGCAGCGAGGGATTTCCGGACTACATCGTGTTTCCCGCGGGCGACCGGGGGTTCCTCGCCCCGGTTGTGTATATCGAACCGTTCACCGGCGGGAACGTGCGTGCTTTCGGTTTCGACATGTTCTCCGACCCCGTGCGCCGGATGGCGATGGAACACGCGCAGGACAATGACCTTGCCTCGCTTTCGCATAAGACGGCGCTCGTGCAGGACACGGGCAGCGTGAAGGCCGCGGCGGTGTTCATGTATGTGCCGGTGTACGACAAGGCGCTGCGGCATGAAACCGCGGCCGAGCGGCGTGCGGCGATCCGCGGATGGGTCTTCTGCCCCTACCACATGAACGACCTCATGAAGGAGTTCCTGCAGCGCTGGGAAACGAATGAATCGAACCAGATCCGGATCGAGATCTTCGACGATCCGTCCGGCACCGCCGCGTCGCTCCTCTATGACACGCGCTCGGCATCGGCTAATGCGCCGGGGGCGGACCCGGTTTTAACTTCGAAGACTGTCATCGACTTCAACGGGCACCAGTGGTTCGTGCGCTTCACGCAGGATAATAGCAGGTCGTCGAGCATCGACTACGCGAAGGTGTGGTACATCCTCGTCGGCGGAACGTCGGTGAGCCTCCTGCTCTTCATCATCATCCTCACGCTCATCCACACGAACGTCACCGCGGAGAGCCGTGCCGTGTCTCTCACGGCGGAACTGAGAGAATCGGAGAACTTCCTGAACACGATCATCAACGAGAATCCGTTGTCGATCTGGATCTCGGACAGCACCGGCACGCTCCTGCGCGTGAACAAGTCGTACACCGCCATGCTCCGCATGAGCGAGGCGGACCTCGTCGGGAAGTACAATATTTTCAGGGACAATATCATCGAGGAGCAGGGACTCCTCCCGCTCATCCATCGCGTCTACGACAACGGCGAAACGGTCCACTTTCATATCTCGTATAATAGTGCGCGTCTCGCATCGATCCCCGGCGGGCGCCCGGAGGACCTCATCCTCGACGTCACCATCTTCCCGATCATCGACGCCTCCGGCGCGGTCACCCATGCGGTGATACAGCACCGCGACATCACGGATTTCAAGAACTCCGAGCAGATCCTCCGCGACGTCCAGCGCAGGGAAAGCATTGGCGTGCTGAGCAGCGGCATCGCGCACGACTTCAACAACCTGCTCGGCGCGATGATGGGGAATGTCTCCATCGCACAGACGCGGCTCTCCGCCGGGCATCCAGCCGCCGCCAATCTTGACAAGGCGTTGAAGGCAATGGAACGCGCGGCGCACCTGACCGAACAGATGCTGGCTTATGCGGGGAAGGGGAAGACGCAGGACTGCCTGATCGATGTCGGGGCGATGATACAGGAGCACATCAATCTCTTCGAGGTGTCGGTGTCGAAGAATGTGCGGCTGGAAACGAGGCTTCCCGCCGATCCGGTGTTCGTGAAAGGCGATCCGGCGCAGTTCGAACAGGTCGTGATGAACCTCATCACGAACGGCAGCGAAGCGCTCGAAGAACAACAGGGCGTCGTGTCGGTGACAGTGTCGGCGGCATCGATGTCCGACGCCGACCTCGCGCCGTACGGGATGCTGACGGGGGCGCAGATGAAGACGGGCACGTACGCGATGATCACCGTGTCGGATAACGGCGTGGGCATGTCGGCGGAGATGCAGAAGAAGATCTTCGATCCGTTCTATACGACGAAATTTCTCGGCCGCGGATTGGGACTCTCGGCAGTGCTTGGGATCATACGGGGACACGACGGCGGCATCGCCATCGAGAGCGCGGCGGGACGCGGTACGACCTTTCGCGTCATCCTCCCGGCGCACGCGGCGCCGGTGCAGACCGCGGACCCACAGCGCACGGAGGCTCCGCAACGGGAAATCGTGAAGACCACGGTGCTTGTGATCGACGACGATGCCGAAATTGCGGCCGCCGCCGGCGAGATCCTCGCGACGGCACAGTACGAAGCGCTCATCGAACTCAATCCACTCAGGGGCGTAGAGGTCTATGCGCGCCGACGGTCGGAGATCGGCGTGGTGCTCCTGGACCTGACAATGCCGGAGATGACGGGCAAGCAGGCGGCGGAGGCACTGCGCGCCATCGATCCGAACGTGAAGATCATCATCTCCTCCGGATATTCCGAGGACGAGGGCATCAAACGGATGGGAGGCGCCCGATACTCCGGATTCATTCAGAAACCGTACACGCTGCAGTCTCTCCTCTCGGTCGTTCACCGTGTTGCGGCCTCGTAGGGGGCGGGCATCGGCTTCGTACCCTCCTGACACAGCACACCCCCGGTCGGATCGACCGGGGGTGTGCTGTTTCTGTCTCATCCGGCCCGGAAATCGGGCGGACTGCCGCCAATGCATACGCCTAGCGCACGAGGAGCAGTTTCCTGGTTTCAGTGAATTTCGTCCCCGGGTCCTTCATTGAAACGGCGGTGATGCGGTACAGATACATGCCCGATGCGGTCTCGGCGTTCCACACGACGCGATGCATGCCCGCCTCGAACTCGCCGTCGGCAACGGTGGTCACAATCTGCCCGAGCACGTTGAAGATCTCGATGCGCACCGCGCTGCGCGCGGGAACAGCGAACCGGATCGTCGTCGACGGATTGAACGGGTTCGGATAATTCTGCGACAGCGTATACGCCGCCGGCACCACACCCTCTTCCCGTTCATGCTTCACGGACGTCACGACAGTCTGATCGTCGGCCTTCGATGCACTGGCCGGCATCCAGTCGAACAGGATCAGGTTCGAACTTGCCGAGTTCTTCGAGAAGATGTTCGTGAGCGAATATTTCGCCGCCGCCGAGTCCGTCAACTGCGAGGACCACGACACGCGCGGCGCGGTTGCCGCGCCGGCGCCCGAACATTTATACTCGCCATAGAGTCCCGGCGTCACATTCCACGACATCCACCCCGCCGCGTTGAGGTTCCACGGCTCCTGTGATTTGAGGAATACGGTGCGCGGGCTGTTCTGCCACGGCCGTCCGAGATGGAATGTCGTGATGGGTTTGCCGTCGTAACCGATCGAGTCGGCGCGGATGATGCAGTTGCGGAACACGTACCCGAATTGGGATGGGGCGTCCGTCGCCGCCGCTGTCAGCGTGCCGCCGTGGCGGATCTCGCGGATCGTGCAGCTGTCGAAGACGCAAATGTTCCGGCCGAAGATGAAGTCGACCGTGCCTTCGATGAGGCAGTTCTTGTGGTACATGCGCCCCGCGCCGCTGCCTCCCCATGTGTAGTATGTATCCTGATACCCGAGCAGATTGCAGTTGATGTACTCGTGCCTGTCGCCCTGCGTGCGCAGCGCGACCGCCTGTGTGCCGCTCACGCCCGTTTGCGGGGCATATGTGTTCTGGATCGTGATGTTCTTCGCCGTGAAATCGCTGGCGTCGATGGCCAAGGTGAACGATCCGTTCGTGCCCGGATTGCCCGAGCCGTACTTGTCGCCGTAGTCGTCGAACGTGATGACAGTGCTGTCGCGGTGCTCGCCGATGAGCGCAACGTTCACCTTGCCGGCGGCAAGCGTGTCCTTCTCGTAATAGATCCCCTTCTTCACGAAGATGGTCCACTTGCCCGTATAGCCCGCGGGAACGGCGCGGAACGCGGCCTGCACCGTCGTATAGCTGCCGCTGCCATTCTTCGCGACGATCACGGTCGTGTCGGGCTGCGGCGTCCTTGTCGTGAACGACGAGTCGCCTCCGTAACCCGTGCCGG
>JAVBYH010000257.1 GCA_030824175.1 Bacteroidota bacterium
GCAGGAATGGGCCAGGGTGGGATGGGCCAGGGCGGACAGCATTCAGGCGGTGGACATCGACCCGGAGGCCGCGGTCTCGGCGATGAGGGTCCGAGAAGCCAGTCCATCGACATGGTAATGAGAGTTGAAAAATCGCGCTGAGCGGCGATGCACGGCATCACGGCCGCGTACCCGGCTCTACAGTATCCCCCCACCATACTGCGGCCGGCCACGGGCCGGAGTGGAGCGCCTCAGCGTGAGAGCGGGACAGCGGATAGACTCCGCTGCGCGCTGATGCGATTGATAATACTTCCGAGATTCTGGAACTCATGCAATGTGTCGAAACAATATTCGGCTCCGAAGCGCAGGCACTCCCGCGAGAAGCGTGTGAACGGATAATCATACATGAGAATGAACCGGACGGAGGGATACCGCAGTTTCATCCCGGCAAAATCGTGGATCTGTGCGCCGTGAAGAAGCCGCATGTCGAGGATGGCCACATCGGGCGTGCATGCATCGAGCGCGGCCGGCAACGAATCGCTCCGAAAAACGTAGCCCGCCACCTGGACGTTCTTGATCTCATACAGCATCTCAACAAGACGCGTGCCCACCAACTCCGAATGATACCCTAAAAAAACATTCACCATAGATCCCCCTGTTCGCCGTTCTACTCCTTGGTCGCCGACGGTGTTCCTCGCGGCGCGTTCGTTTCGAAGGTAAGATACACAGGAAAAGATTGGCGGGGTATCATGAATCATATGATTTTCATGTCACGAATCATATGATTCTGTAGCCATAAATAATATTACGCTTTATCGCGTAGCAATTATTCCTACACTCAATTCGGCCATGGAGGGGCACATTTTCGAATTTTTCCCCGGTTTGTCCTACAATTCGGACCTACGTGAGGCTGTTTTCGATTGTGTAGTGGATGATCTCGGAATTCGAGGTGAGGCCGAGCTTGCGGAGGATGCGTGAGCGGTACGTATTCACCGTCGGCACGGAGAGGAGCATTTTTTCGGCGATGCTCGAGACGGTTTGTCCCTTGCCGAGCATCATCAGTACCTCGTATTCCCGGTCAGAGAGCAATTCGTGCGGCGCCTTCGCCGAATCGTCGAAGTTGTCGGCGATCTTTTCGGCGAGGCTGAGGCTCAGATATTTCCGGCCCTGGGCCGCCCGGCGGATGGCGATGATCAGTTCTTCGGTGGCTGATTCTTTCGTGAGATATCCCGATGCTCCGGCTTTGAGCGCACGCACCGCATACTGCTTCTCGGGATACGTGCTGAGCATGAGTACAAATAACGCCGGGTGTTCCTGCTTCATCGACCGGAGCACGTCGAGCCCGTTCATGTCGGGCATCGCAATGTCGAGCACGACAAGGTCGATCTCGTGTTGACGCATCTTTTCGAGGGCATCCATGCCGGTGGCGGCCTCGTCGACGACGCGGATGTCGCCCGTCTGCTCGAGCATCATGCGAAGTCCCTGCCGGACAATTGTGTGGTCGTCTACCAACAGTACTCGTATCATAGGTGTGTCGTTTCTCTGCGTGCAGTGTTACGATGGGATCGGGATCTTCACGATGATCGCCGTTCCGATATCCCGTCGTCCGATGATATCGACGGTGCCGTCGTGGCTCCTCACCCTTTCGCGGATGCCGATGAGTCCGATGGACTTCGGGTCATTGATTTCGTTTTCAAAAATTCCTTTGCCGTTATCGCGCACCGTCAGCGTCAACTGGCTCGCCGATTTCAGGAGCGAGATGTGGACGACGGTCGCTTCGGCGTGCCGTGCGATATTCGTAAGTGTTTCCTGGAACACCCGGAAGACAGTGGTCGACACCTTTTTTTCAAGTTCGATATCCTCCGGCTCAATGCGCAGCATGCAACGCAGCCCGGTGCGCTCCTCGAACTCTTCGGTCTGCCATTCGATCGCCGCGCCGAGCCCGAGGTCGTCGAGCATGCCGGGACGAAGCTCCGAGGAAATCCGCTGGACCGATTTCACCGTGGCATCGATGAGCCGCTGCATGGCGACGGTCTTCGTCTTGAGCGGTTCGGATGTGCCTCCGAAAGAATTTTCGATCCATCGCGTGTCCATCTTCAGCGCCGTGAGGGCCTGGCCCAGCTCGTCGTGCACCTCGCGCGCGATCTGCGTCCGCTCTTCCTCCCTGACCGTTTCAACGTGGGCGGCGAGGCGGCGCAGGTTTTCCTGCGACTGCTTCAATTCCTCTTCCGTGTGCACCTTCTCCGTCACGTCGTGCACGATGGCGTACATGAGGTGCGTATGCCTCAGCCGCACCGGACTCGTGTACACCTCGACCTCGCGCGTGGTGCCGTTCGCGGCGCGCTGCCGCATGAAAAAATGTTCCGAGCTGCCGTGCATCGAGAACGCAATCTCCCCTTTTTTCCCGTCGTCCGGAGACGCCACGATGTCCGTCATGTGCTTTCCGTGGAACGAATTTTTATTCCACCCGTAGAAGGCGCATGCGGTCGGATTTGCGTCGATGATCGTGGACGTGAGCGGATTGATGAGCAGCATCACCGCCGTGTTGTTCTCGTAGAGCGTCCGGTAGAGTTCCTCGCTGCGCTTCAGCGCCGAGGCGAGGCGGTTGTGCACCGTGACGTCGCGCGCGATGATGCACACCGCCTTGCACATGCCGATCGACACAGCCATCGCGCTCGCATCGACGGTGAGGATCCTGTTGTCCCTGCTCCGAAAATACCGCTCGCCGAGATCCGTGTACGGATCGGTGGCGAGCATCTCAATAACGGCGTCGATTGCCGGACGCTCGTCGACGACGATGTCGTAAATTGTGTGCAGCGGCAGTTCGTCCAGCCGATACCCGATGAGTGTCTCGAACGCCGCGTTGCCTTCGATGAGCCGCTTCGTCGCGAAATTGAAGATGAAGACGCTGTCCTTGATCTGTGTCAAGATCGCACGATAGCGGTTCTCGCTTTCGCGAAGCACGTCTTCGAGATGCACGCGTTCACCCTCGGTGAGCGCGCCCGGCGCGCGCCGCGCCGGAGCCCCGCCGTCGCCGCGCGCATCCTGCCTGCGCTGTTTCCTGCGCCGCATTCCCGCGGCCGAGATCCGGGCCGGCCGGCGCTTACGCATAGAGGTAGCGTTTAATTTTCTGTGTGGGCGTCTTCTCGAACGGCTCGATCTGTTCGATGACGCGGCCGATCTGCGAAAATTTCGAGACCCGGCTGTTCACCCGTTCTCTGATCTCCAACAGGATTGCTTCGATCCTCTTCTTGATCTCGGATTCCCCCAATTTTTCCTCGGCATACTCCCGCTCGATGATCTCGTAGTTCAAATGCACGCGGGCCACGAGCTGGTTCTGCACGGAGAAGACGAGAGACTCCGTGACGAGCTCGAGCTCGTTGATGACGGATTCGATCTCCTCCGGATAAATGTTCTCGCCGCTTGCGCCGAGAATGACATTCTTCAGGCGCCCCTTGATGAAGAGGTACCCGTCCTTGTCGAAGACCCCGAGGTCGCCCGTATGGAACCAGCCGTCGGCGGTGATCACCTCGCGCGTCCGTTCGGGGTCCTTGAAATACCCCTTCATGACGACCGGCCCGCGCACGAGGATCTCGCCCTCGCCGGTGTGCGCATCAGGATTCTCGATTTTAATTTCAACGCCCGGAAGCACGGGCCCCGTCGCGCGGAAGCGCGTCTCGAAATTGTTCGTCCCCGCCACGAGCGGCGACGTCTCGGTGAGCCCGTATCCGATGGCGTACGGGAAGCGAGCCTCCTTCAGGAACCGTTCCACATCCGCGGCAAGGGGCGCCCCCCCGATGCAGAACAGGCGCAGGCTCCCTCCGAATGTCGCCAGGAGTTTTTTCCCCGCGATCTTGTTCAGGCGCTTGCGCACGAACGGAATCCTGTACATGCGCCGCATCACGGCGCTCCCGGTGAGCTGCGGGAGGATCTTCCCCCGGTAAATTTTTTCGATCACAAGCGGCACCGAGAGCATGATCGTCGGATGCACCTGCTGCATCGCCGGCACGAGCACCTGCGGCGTCGGCGGCTTGTCGAGATAGTACACGCTCATGCCCGAGGCGATCGGCGTGAGCAGTCCGAGCGTGCATTCGTACGCATGCGAAAGGGGAAGGATCGAGAGCATTCTGTCCGTCGGAACGATCGACACGAGCACCGCCGTTGCCTTCACATCCTCGAGCAGGTTCCGGTGTGTCAGCATGACGCCCTTCGAATGCCCCGTCGTGCCGGAGGTGTAGATGATCGTCGACACGTCGTCCGGCTGCGCCTCAGCCGGGATCCAGCCGACAAGCCGCATCGCCGTGTCCTTGAACTTCGTGAACTCCTTCATGCCCTCGGCAAGGAATTCCTTGAGCATCCCCTTCTGCGTCTCGGGGGGGATGATCGAAAAATTGTCGAGCAGGATGATCGTCGCAAGATCGGCGTACGTGCCGCCCTCGATCTTCTGATAGTAACGCTCCGAAATGAAGATCGCCTTGCACTCCGCGTGGCGGAGAATGTGCTGCACCTCCGAGGCGTGAAAATCCGGGAGGATCGGCACGCTGACCGCGCCGGTTGCCGCCACGGCGAAGTAGGCGATGCCCCATTCCTTTTTGTTCTCGCCCAGAATGGCGACACGGTCACCGGCCACCACACCCTGGTCCCGCAGGAGCCGCGCAACTTCGCGCACCTTATCGTACAATGCGCCGTACGTCAACGGCTCTCCGTTGACGCTGCCCAGCGCCGGGTTGGTGCGAAACCGCTCGGCGCTTCGCGCCAGCATCGTTGTCAGTGTATCGTTCTCGAGGATCATTGGAGTGTGCCCTTGCATGTCTGGCGGCGCCGGCGCATGTGTGTTGTCGTTCGGTCCATCCGGCGTCTTTCAGACTATCAATATGTGAAAACGATCCGAAAAATGAAACACATAAAAAAAACGCGCAGATACGGATCCGTATCTGCGCGCGTAAAACATTCAAAGGACACTTGTCGCGGTTACATCGAAACATCGAATGTCGACTGCGGGGGAGCCGCGCGAACGTCTCCGTTCGAATCATAGACGAGCGTGGGCTGCGTGAGCGCCGCCGCCATCTGCGCCTGCATCCGCAATTGATCCTTCACCACCTTGATCGCAATTTCCTGTGACATATCCAATTTTGACACCGAATCCACCGCACCGATCGCCATGACTGCACCCTCCATTCGTGTGTAATGTTGACTGTGATATGAAAATTATCGGCACGCTCCGTGAAAACTTTAATTTACATCCTTCCCCGGTACGTCTGCACCGAGATGTACACACCCCCTGCCAGGGCGGCCGTTGCAAGCACCATGCCCGCCCAGAAAAACGATTCCCCGATCGGCCATCCCCAGTCGAGAGCGTCGCGCCGGTAGAGAACGGTCCACCAGTCGTGGTGGTTCCTGTTTCCCCCGAGCAGCGGCAGCACGCGCGCCTCGGCGTCCTTCATGTAGATGCTGATGTCCACCATGCTCACGCCGGTGAAGAAGACCGCCGCCGCCACGAGCTTCGACCGCTCGCGCCACGCCGTGAGAATCCACACGACAGGCGCCAGCACCTGCAGGATCGATCCGCCGAGTATGTACATCGTGTCGCCGAACGGACGGAACAGCGCATGCCCCGCCTCGTGAATGTAGAGGAGGATGAGATGGATGAACCAGATCACCCCCGGCATGTGCATTGCAGCCGACGGCTCGTAGTACGTGCCGGGCATGAGCACGCACACATACGCGAGGAACGCATACGCGAGAAGTGAAACCGCCAACTGTGTCTTCGGTGTCATGGTCCGAATGATAACTGTTTTCCCCCACACAGTCAATCGAAATTGAATTTCACTCTCCTTCTTCGTACCTTGTGCAATGACAAAATCCGACAAGCGCAGAAAAGAACACGTCCTCCCCGAGCGGATCGCCGCCGAGTCCGACTTCGACCGGACATTGCGGCCCACCGCGTTCACCGAATTTTACGGCCAGAAGAAGATCGTCGACAATCTCAAGATCTTCATCGCCGCGGCACAGAAGCGGCACGAATCGCTCGACCATGTGCTGCTTACGGGCCCTCCGGGACTGGGCAAGACGACGCTGTCGCACATCATCGCCCACCAGATGGGAGCCAACATCAAGATCACCTCCGGGCCCGTGCTCGACAAGCCGGGGGACCTCGCGGGCATCCTCACGAACCTCGAGGAAGGCGACGTGCTCTTCATCGACGAGATCCATCGCCTTAACGCCGTCGTCGAGGAGTATCTCTATTCGGCCATGGAGGATTTCCGCCTGGACATCATGGTCGATGCGGGTCCGAGCGCCCGTTCGATCCAGCTCTCGCTTCCGCGCTTTACGCTCGTCGGCGCAACGACGCGCGCGGGCCTACTCACGGCGCCGCTGCGTGCGCGCTTCGGCGTCACAAACAGGCTCGATTATTACACGCCGGAGGTGCTCTTCACGATTCTCCTCCGGTCGGCCGCCATTCTGAATGTGAAGATCGACGATGCCGGCGCGATGGAGATCGCCAAGCGTTCGCGCGGCACGCCGCGTATCGCCAACCGCCTCCTGCGCCGCTGCCGCGATTTCGCCGAGGCGGACCTTCTCGTGGCGAGGCACAAGGGCGTTATCACGCAGGAAGTCGCCGCCCACTCTCTCCGCGCGCTCGAGGTTGACGAATACGGGCTCGATGAGATGGACAAGCGCATCCTCCACGCGCTTATTGAAAAATACAACGGCGGTCCCGTCGGCGTGAACACGCTCGCCGTCGCCGTGGGCGAAGAACCCGGCACCATCGAGGAGGTCTATGAACCGTACCTCATCCAGGAAGGATTCATCGTCCGCACGCCGCGGGGACGCGAGGCCACACCGCTTGCCTATGCGCACTGCAAGGCGGCGCCGCGGAAACCCGCGGCCGGCCCCCTCTTCACGCAATAACGCCGTGTGTGCGGTCCCGGGCCGCGGGCCGCGATCGGCGCATGGCGCGTGCCGTACCGCCTTGCTTCTGAGAAACGGAAGTTGTAAATTTTTACATTAGTTTGAGTTCGCTTTCTCCCACTTCGCATGTATCGAGCATGGAAAATTCACTGCTTACCGTCGACAATCTCAAGACAAATTCTCTCTTCAAGTACCTCAGCGACGCGAACCTTCAGACCCTCATCAAAATCCTCAGGGAAGAATCGTATCCCGCCGACACGGCGATCTTCCAGGAGAATACGCGGGGCGACAAGCTCTACCTGATCCTCGACGGCAAGATCAAGATATCGAAGGTGACCAAGTACGGCATCGAAACCGTCATCGCCATCCTCGGGAAGGGCGATTTTTTCGGTGAGATGGAACTCCTCGACGATCAGCCGCGGTCGGCACGCACCTCCTCGATCGAGCACACGGTGATCGCCGGCATGTCGCAGCAGGATTTCGATACGCTCGTCAAGACCAACCACATCATCGCGCTCAATATGCTCAAGGCGATCGTGAAGCGCCTCAGGGCCGCAGACCAGACGATCGTGAACGAGCTCGACCGCACTGTCGATATCTCGAAGCAGCACATCAACCGGCTCAACCTGCTCATCGAGGCGACGAAAAGCGTCAACTCGACACTCGATCTCGACAGGCTCCTGGAGATCATCCTCGACACCTCCGTGAAGTCCATCAATGCGGACCGCGGCACGCTCTACCTGCTCGACGAGGCGAAGAACGAGATCTGGTCCACCGCGCTCCACGGCGCGGAGGTCGTCGAGATCCGTCTCCCGGTGGGCAAGGGACTCGCAGGTTACGTTGCCAAGACGGGCGAAACGATCAACATTCCGGACGCGTACAACGACGCGCGCTTCAATCCCGACGTCGACAAGCGCACCGGCTACAAGACGCACAACATGCTCTGCATGCCCATGCGCAACCGCGACGGCAAACTCATCGGCGTCTTCCAGCTGCTCAATAAAAAAGATACGGCGTTCTCGAAGGCCGACGAGGAATTCATCAACGCCCTCTCGATGCACGCGTCCATCGCCATCGAAAACGCCCGCATCGCGCGCGAGATGGTGAACAACGAGCGGCTCACCGCCGTCGGCCGCATGGCCAGCACGATCATCCACGACATCAAGAATCCGATGGGCACCCTGCGCGTCTACGCGCAGGTGATGAAGAAAAAATCGGGCAACGAAGAGGCGTCGAAGCTCGCCGATGAAATGATCACGCAGGTGGACCGCTTCGTGACGATGACACAGGAGATCCTGGACTTCAGCCGGGGAGTCAGCGCCACGAACATCAAGGAAGCGTCGTGCACCGAGGTCGTGGAAGGCGCGATGTTCTTCCTCGAGAAGGACCTCACGAAGCGCGACATCGCGATCGTCAAGCATCTGAATTACACGGGCGCCGTCCACATCGACACGGACAAAATGATGCGCGTGTTCTATAACATCGCGGGCAACGCCGCCGATGCGATGCCGAAGGGCGGTACGATCACCGTCACGACGGAAAACCTCGGCTCGATGCTCATGATCGAGTTCGCAGACACGGGCACCGGCATGCCCGACGACGTGAAGCGGAAGATCTTCGAACCGTTCGTCACGCACGGGAAGAAACACGGCACGGGACTCGGGATGGCGATCGTCAAGAAGATCGTGGACGATCACAACGGAAAGATCGAGATCGAAAGCGAAATGGGAAAAGGCACGGCGATAAAGATTTTCCTGCCCCTATAACGCCGCGCGAAGATACCCGTGGGCAAGGGCCGCGCACGCATAGCCG
>JAVBYH010000075.1 GCA_030824175.1 Bacteroidota bacterium
GTGCAGATCAGGGACGGGGAGCGCTCCGCCTCCCCGTCCCTGATCTGCACGGAACCGATCATCGAATGATACAACGGCGCCTCGATCCTGAGCGTATGCTTTCCGCTCTCCACCTGCCGCCTGTCCATCGGAGCCGTCCCGAGCAATTTTTCATCGACGTAGACAGTGGCGCCCGCAATTGTGCATGAGACGGTGAGGTACCCGTAGCGCGCGCGCAGCTTCCGTGTGATCTCCTTCGTTTCATTCTCCCGCACATCGAACACGGAGAGATCGGGATGGTACAACGGCTTCCGCACTTCAAGCTGATACCTCCCGGCCGGAAGATCGAACTGAAACGGCGTGGCGCCGATCCTTTGTCCGTTCACGAGTATTTCCGCTCCGGGCGGATCGGACTGCATCACAACGAATCCCGGCAGCTTCATCGCGGGCGGCGTTCCGGCGCCTGCGCGTAACTCGACCGGCATCTGCACAGGGGCGGATACGCTGATCGTGCGCTTCTCGTCCGCATATCCCGCCTTCTGGAAATGGAATGTATACTCGCCCTTCGGCACCTTGAACGAGATGAGAGTGGATTTCGAGAGGATCGGCGTCAGGTTCCCGTAGGATGCATAGACGCCGGACTGGCTGAGTTGAAATGTCACGTCGATGAGGTTATCATCGGCCCTGTTCGACGATGCATAACCGAGGGCGGAGATCTTCATTTCGTACGTCTGTTTCCGTTTGAAATTGATCGGCGGCAGCTCGAGCCTCTGAAATCCCGCCGCGTTGATCTTCAAACGTGCGGTTCCCGGTGTGAGGTACACATACCAGTCCCCGCTCCCCACCGCCTCCACCTTCAGGTTCCGGTTGGGCTCGTCGAACTGAAGATTCTGTACCTGCGACCGGACAATGATGAGCGCCTTCTCCGGGAATGCGACGTTCAGCTTCGTCGACTCCCACACGGAGTCCATCATCATCTGGCGATTGAGCGTCTGCGCCGCACCGGCGCTTGTAATGATGAAGCAAAGGAGAAGCATGCGCGTCATGGAAGACCTGACGGTGCGTGAGCGAGTATGAATGTGCGTCATGGAAGATCTGCAAAAAGGAAAATTGGCGTTAGTCATGGACGCACCTGAATCCTGCATTCGCCGCGCGAATGTTTGCTCCGCTATTGTCCCGAGCCGTGACCCTGCAATCGATTCCGACATCGTTACTGTTGTTGAACGTGCCGCCGCGAAGTACGCGATAACTGCCGGTTGCCGGACCGGCGGGATCGGATTGCGCATCTGTAGTGTACGATTCGTACCAATCCCAACACCTTTCCGCGACATTGCCGCTCATGTCGAATAGGCCGAGCTCGTTGGCAAGCCTCGTGCCGACCTGATGTGTCGAGTTCCCTGAGTTCGTGTAGTACCATGCGACGTCCGCAAGAGCGCCTCCGCTGTATATATAGTTCTTCGTCTTTGTGCCTCCGCGTGCCGCAAACTCCCACTCCGCCTCCGTCGGCAGCCGGTAGCCGTCCCCCATCCATTGCACTGCATCCGCTGCTATGTCTATGTCGCCCGTGCGATAGACGGCCGTCTTTGCGCTGCTTGTGTAATACACGGGTGCGAGCCCGTCCTTCTCCGACCGGGCATTGCACCATTTTACGACGTCGTACCAATTCACTGCCGTCACCGGATTATTCTGTCCCACCGGATTCGAACCGTTCTGTCCCGGTGCCAGGTCGGTGTATCCGTGTGCGAGTCCCCACGTGCGCACCTCGGTCCAGAGTGCGTACGTGATCTCGAATTTATCCATCGAGAACGCACTGACGGTGACCGTATGAACAGGCTTCTCGTTGGACATTCCCCCCGTCGTGCCCATCTGGAACGTGCCGCCCTCCACACGTATCATTGTCGTGTCGCCGACAGGCACGGAACCCTTAGCGTCATTCGAAAAACCGCTGATGGACCGGGCGGTCCGTGCGCATACTTTGAACCAATAGGTGACGTAGCGCTGATACGGTCCCGCTATCGATCTCGATGTGACATTAGCAGCTGTGCTGTCGACGACTGCATAATTCAGTCCGTCCGTGCTTCGAAAGACCAGAAAACCCGTTTCAAATGTGCTCCGGTCTGTCCACGACAATCCTGCGGCGGATGCGCTGAACGAGGTCACCGCGCAATCCGCCGGGGCGCCGAAGACGATGCTGTCCGTTGCGATGTTCGACGGCGCCGAAGCATTCCTGTCCGCGACGACGCGCACTCTGAACGAATATGCGGTCCCCGGCTGATAGAGTCCTGCGACGGCGCGCGTCGTGACACCGGCAACCGCCGTATCGATCGCACTGAATTCCGCACCGCCGGTGGAGCGCTCGATCACGATGCGCACGGGAACCGATGAATAGACCGGATCGGTTCCCGCCAGTTTCCATGAAAGAGTAAAGACCGTCTCGGCCGTGCCGGTAATCTTCAATTCGGAGGGTGCGGCGAGCGGCACCTCCGCGTCGACCGGATTTTCGAATGTTCGATTCCTGCAGCCGACGGCCGAAAGCGTACAAAGCAGGAGTATGAGTGCACTATGTTTCATCGACTAAGGTGATGTATGATTCAGAACCGACGCAGCCGCATCATTGCGGTTGAATCCAGATGATCGTCTTTCCGGAAAACGCGGGCAGCAGGACCGCGTCGCCCGTTTCGGCATTGAAATATGTCCCATTCGTGTGCGTCAGGATCGCGTTGATCCCGTTTGCGTCGAGGACCAGTGCGTGGAGCCCGTCGAGTGAACCGAAATCCGTCCGTTTCCCGACGATAATGTCCCCGCGCTTCACAAGGCGGTCGATCTCGCCGCGCACGAAAGCGCGGTCGTGCCGCTTCTCGACGAGCGGCTGCAGCACAGGCGGCAGAGCGGCAAATGGACGAGACAGATGCGCCACGCCCCCCACGATCTTCACGCCGGCCGTATCATTCCCCGCTGTCGGTCCGACACAGTCGCCCGTCGCCTCTTCTCCCGGCAGCTGGAACGCGATCGTCAGCACGGGGGCGTACCGTGCCATCAATGAATCGGCCGTTCTCACCAATGCGTCGTGAGACGACATCTCGCGGTATTCGACAGACGCAGCGATCCGTCTCGCTCTTTTGTCGACGAACAGGAACGTCGCCTGCGCGGACCCGTTTACGACTTCTTCTTCGCTCTCGCCAAGCCCGTCGTTGAACGTATACCGCAGGTGTCCCACCGGCCTGCTGTGCCACGAGACATCATATTTCCATGTCGTATAATCGTCTTCGATCCTTCGCGCAGGTGAAAATGAAATGCCGTCGCACACAGCCTGCATCGCCCGCGGAATGCCTGTCGCGACGCCTGCGCGCCCGCCATGCCGAAACGGATACGAGACCGTGTCCGGGTACAATCCCGTCAACAGCCATGCCTGGTAGTATTTCCCCATCAAACTTCGGAGATTCACCGGCCCCGCTGCATTTTCTTCCGCTTCCGCTTCGGCGAGGAGATCGAGTATCTGCATCCTGCGCTGCGCGAAGACGGACGCCACGGCGGACCGCGAGACATATTTCACGACACGGTACACTCCCAGTGCCTCGCCGATTTCTTCACGCACATCCCTGAGCTGTATCGATGAACTCGTCAGCGTCGCCATGTCGGCCGTCGACGTAACGCCTGCCGCGGTCTCCGCTGTCGACGTGCGCAGCGATGACGACACAAGCACCTGTATCTGTTCCACCATATTCGCATAGGCGCGCGACCGGGCCCCTTCGAGCGACGCATGCTCGCCGCGGCCGATGTAATACAGTTCGGGATCGTCCCGATATCCCTGGCAGAAGGCGCTCGAGGCGAAGACGATCACACACACAAGTACGCGAATGTACATAAGTCGATTACTCTGAATGGTGAACAATATGCGCTATTTTAAATAAACGATCTTCCGAAGGCGCGCAACCTGGCTGCCGCCGTTCTTCTCCTTCGCCACCATGCGTATGAAATACGCGCCGCTCGCCGCGCCGCGGCCGCTGCCGTCGGTCCCGTTCCACGTGTATGTCTTCGCGCCCGCGACGAGCTCGTTCGACGCGAGTTCCTTCACGAGCTGTCCGAGCATATTGTAGATGCCGACATCGACAAACGATTGGCGACGGACGGTGACAACAATGCTCGTCTGGTTGTTGAACGGATTCGGGTACGAGCGCACTGTCATCGAGTCAGCCATGCTGTCGTCGATCAGCTGTTCCACATCCATCACGCTTTCGTCGAACGGGTTCTTCATGAAACGGATCGTATCGTTCGGTTCCAGCGCGAGGAGCGCCGTAAAATCGCACAGGAGCCGGTAGCGCATCGCCAGTTGCACGATACGCGATGTGTCCTTTGTCTGCTGATTGAACAGATCGTTGAGCTTTTCCTTGGCGAGCATTGCCGCAAGCACGGTGTCCATCTTGCTCGTATCGCGGACCACATAATAGACCGTCGACGAGGTCAGTCCGTTCGCAGCGCCGGAGAATCGTGCGCGCACGTTGAACTCGATCTTGTTCGACATCGATGTCGAGCCGATGAAGAACCGCGACTTGTTGGCGTCGAGCGGAAGCGGATTCACTTCCCTCATCTCCTTCAGCTGCCCGGCTCCGTTGTCCACCGCGACCGTCACCTTTAGTGAATCTGCGACAGGATACGAATACGCATTGAGGGACGTAACGATGTACGGCCAGTCGTCGATGTGCGTCTCGAAATGCCGTCCCGCAGAGGCCGCGGCAAGCGTCTTCAATAAAAATCCGCTTCCGTAATATTGCACCAGCTCATCCGTGATGTAGGGAGGAGTGAAGCCGCTCCCGTCCAGCAGATTGACAGTCGAAATCTTCGGGAGCTTCGTTCCAAAGCCGTCGATGTATGAGGAAGCCCATGAGAACGCGTCGACCTTATGGAAGAGTGAATCCGCATTGCTCACGACGAACACCTTCTCGATCGGCGACAGTTTGTGGTGCGCCTGCACCGCCGCCAGAAGCGGCGTCAACTGCTGGTTCTTCGAGACCGCATTCAGCCCCAATAGCGGCGTACCGAGCTGCGAGCGCAATGCACCGTCGTCCCTGAACGACCAGATGCCGCTGATCACGATGAGGCCGTTGCCGATCTTTTTCGAAATGACGACCGGCATCCCGTCCTTGTCCTGCACCTCGATCTTTATCGAAGGGTCCTGCGAATATTGCAGGTAATCGAATCCGTAGTGGACGAACGATTCGGGGAAATAAATGCCGATATTCCCGTTCGGATTCCGATAGAGCGTTTTCGATCCGTCGGGGCGCCGTGTCACGGTAAGTCCCGGTACGTAATGCGTTCCGACCATTTCCCTGCCGACCCTGTTGAAGTCGTAATACGTGAGGAAGCGTCCGCCTCCGGCGAAAAAATTATCGAGTTGAGTGATAATGGATGCGTAATTCGACGTCGTATTTCCAACGTCCTCATAGCCATGTCTGTATGCCGCAATGATGTCCGCACCCTGCTTGTCCTTCAGGGCATCCGTCAGCGTTGTGTAATTTTTATATGTCGCAAGCTGTTCGAGTCCGGGATACTGCCAGCATGTCGACGCATACGCGTCGGCGTAGAGCACGTGCTTCAATTTTTCCTGGGCCACCTGGGCTCCCCACGTGCTCGCCGCGAACCGGTCCAGTATTGTGGCGATCGTGTCTGCATTCGCCGGACGCAGAACGGGCGTGAGCATCTCGATCGTGCCGGCCCCTGCGACCATCACGGCGATGCTGTCGTTCGGCTTCGCCGCGGCCTGTATCAATTCCTTCAGCCGCGGGATGAGCGTGGTGAAATTCTTGTTGTGCACGCCGCTCAGATCGAGTGCAAACAGGAGATTCCTGGGGAGCGGATCCACCGAGAGGCCGAAGAGCGCACCGGGATTGAAACCGAACTGGAAAAACGTGCCGTCGTTCTTTACATCGGAGCTCGTGATAAAAAAGCCGTCGGTGAACTGTGTCGTGAACCCGAGCGTGAATGTGGAAAGACTGCTGATGTCGGAAACTGTCGTGTGCGTATATCTGTAGCCGTTCGAGTCCTTCAATGCGGTGAACGGCTGCAGCGGCAATTCCTGCAGCAGCGGAGTTCCCCAGATCGGACTCGCCTCCCTGAAAATAACGGACACCGGTTTTTTGAGTGCGTTATTGTCCTTCAGTAATTTCAGCGGGAGTTCGGCAGTACCCGACGTTCCGAACCACCGCGTGGGCGTGATGAAATTCAATTTGATCTTCCGGAATCCTCCCGACAGGAGCGGATACACGTGCAGCTCGTACTTCGTCCCGTTCTTCGAGAGGAAGGCCGGGTCCCGTTTCGTGCTGACGATGCTGTCGTAGATCGCCCGTGCAGTCCACGTGTCCAGTATCCTCGCCTGCATCACGCTGTCGCCGATCCACAACCACATGTCGTTGACGACCGCATTGGCCGGCAATTCGAACCGATGGACGATCTCGATCTGTGATGAGGGATATTGGTAGTGATCGGCGTACGAAAGATAGAGGGATTGTTCGACGTAGGCTCCATGGGGCTCGACGATGAGCGTTGCGTTGTCAATATACCCGGGCTTGGAGCCGTACGAACCGGATTTGACAGTCAGCTGGCAATACGCTGAATCGAAACCTGCGACAGCCAACACGATGAGTACAAGCAGCACTGTATTTTTTTTCACGGAGTATCCTGTTTAAAAGAAAGCAACATTCGATGCTAAGAAGGTGCGAACGTCCCACCTAAGGGCGACTCAAAATAAGAACTTTCCCATTGAAGTGTTGTCATAGGATCGTATGATTTTTTTGTGGTTATTTTTACTACGCGTAGTATTGGACGGGAATGGCTAGAATGCTGTATGGGGGGATATTTCGCATGGCAAACGCAGAGCACTGAAAATACTGCACGCATAGCTCCTCCGAATACAAGTAAGTATATGGTTATTTGAGTATGACTGCTTTCACTGAAAAGACCTGTTTATCGAAATGAAGGGCGATGATGTAGACGCCGCTTGTGAGTCCGTCCGTCACCCACGGCACCGTATTTTCCCCTTCGGAAGCATGCATGGCCGGTATCTCATGGACTTTCCGGCCGAGCATGTCGTACACGTCGATCGAGATATCCTTCTGCCGTGGGATCGTAAATGAAATAACCGTGGCATTATTGAAGGGATTTGGCGAGACGAAGAGTTTCACATCGATTCCTGCAGTGTTTAATGGGGTTTCCCGCACACCGGTAGGAATATCTTTTCCGATAAAGTATGATGTATATGACCGGTCAAACGCAGCAAGATAAACTCCTCCTTTAGAATCAATTGTCAATGTGCCGCGTATATAATTGCCGACATAGACGGAGTCCGAAGGTGGAGAGAGAATATCGTCGAACTCATAGACCATCATTTTATTATTTTGTCGGTAATCCGACGTCAATGCGTAGAAGTGCGTTGAATCGGCGGCCTTAATATAATATGGCAGATCGAGCGTATGAACCGAATCGCCAAAAGTCTTTCCATAATCGGACGAGGATGCGACATATGTCGTCGGCGTGTGGGTGACCCGATCGATGACAAATGAAATCATATACATTTTATTGGTGGGTGTTGTGATGAACCGATCGGCGGGATATTCTCTGTACGGATATCACGATCTGCATAAATGTATTGAGCCAAGTATTGTCCCACCCTCCCGGAATCTGAGTACATGATCGACCTGGGGTCGCTCGCATTATAAAGATGTAATACTGACCCTGACGGACTGGGACACCATAGTAAAATTTCAGCTAAGGCAAACTGTACTGTCGTGTCGCTAATTGGAAACAGGCTGCTCCCCTTCATTAAAAATTGTGGCGGTCCCATTGGCAGGTCGAATGAAAAAGCACCATAGATTGTCACGTTCGAAGATCCGATGATATTGTCGACAAGGGTCGAACCGACATAGTACACGCCGACACGAGCGCCGACGACCATACTGTCACCCAATTTCCAATTGCTCACTTGCCCGCGAATCGTTGTGAGTGTCGACGTGTTTTGCGCATCGTTTGCCGCATGATCGTTGCACCCTGACCATGCCAGAATCAAACAACACCCCCACAGTATCGCAATATTTCGCATTGTATGATCCATTGACATACTCGTTTGTTGAATCCTTTTCAGAGCAAAATTTTGTCCATCCTATAATCACCTTAACAGAACTAATCGTTTCGTCTCCGTGTATGGTCCCGCCTGGATCCGATAGAAATAGACGCCGCTCCTCCTGGCTCTGCGAGCACCCGCCCCCTTTACATCGGGTCCTTCGGCGGCTTATGGCACCAGGTATCGGTAGCTCAGATGGGATCCCACTTGGGACCCTTTTCTGGGTCCTCTCTATTGGCATCGACGGTGTAATTCCTGTTCACATCTGCAGCATCACGCCGATAACGAGTCCGAGACTTCCGAAAGGGTGGCGGGGCTGCAGCGGTTCGGGCATCATGCTCGACGTCAGGTCGTTTGGCACCTTCTTTTTATATTCTCCTTCTCGTGTCATCGTGCTGTTTTCATCTTTCCATTTGGCAGGACTCCACGACATGGATACAGCACGCACCTCGCCATACACGTTCGGCACACCGAAGGGAACCGACACGCCGAAGGACCCGCCGACCCCGATCGCGACGCCCCCCCATTCCGTATACTTCGTCGAGTGCGATGTATAGACTCCCTGGTTCAGCTGTTCCGAGAATCTGTCGTTC
>JAVBYH010000074.1 GCA_030824175.1 Bacteroidota bacterium
GAACGAATTTTCGAAGCTGCCGAAGAGGCGAAGTTTTCCGCTCGTTCCCGGGATGGGTCCGCCGATTGTGGCGATATAATCGGAATATCCGTATGAATATCCACCAAGCGATTTCTTGCCCTGCTTCGTGTAATTGTCCGTTTCAACAAGGAGGGTTGCCTTCAGCTGATCCGAACCGCTGCGCAGCTGGCTGATGACGAGGCCGCCGTTCGCATTTCCGTATTCGGCCGAATATCCGCCCGCCTGCACCTGAATCTGCTCGACCATTTCGGAGCTGATGTTGATGCCGCGTCCGCCTGTCAAGCGGTTTGTCACCGGAACGCCGTCGATGATGTACCCTGTGGCATCGGCGCGCGATCCGCGGATGAAGACGTCCGTACCGCGCGTGACGACGCCCGGTTGTAATTTAACTGTGTTCTCGATGCCACGCACCGGCAATGCCGTGATGAAATCGTTGTCGATAATGCGCACCGCACCGGTGGCGGATTTGTTGATCAGGGGGCGTTCCGCCACGACCAACACGGTCGGTACGGCCACACCTTCGGGAGGTAATCTGAAATCCGCTTCCGATGTTAAATCGGCATTCACACGGATGTTCGACAGTGTAATGGTTTGATAGCCGATATAGCTGGCCTTCAATTGGTACGTGCCAACTTCGAGTTTCAAAACCTGAAATTCGCCATCAATATTGGTCGTTCCACCATACGGCGTCCCTACGACTATCACGGCGGCGCCGATAAGCGGCTCACCAGTTTGACTATCAACCACCTTCCCACGAATCTTTCCTTGCGTAGCGCCAAGAAGAACATAGGGAAGAAACATGGTGAGAGCCAAGAAATGGTACAGCTTGCTTTTCATGTTTATCTCCTTCGTTAGTGTGATGTTAGTTCGATGAAACTATTATTTGCTTATTACGTATACTTTTAAAAGCAATACACCACGTAGCGCTTGGTGCCTACGCGAGAGGAATAAAAACGAATCGAATCCTATTAGCAACAGATGTAAGGAAAATCAATGCGGTTTTTTTGAATGTCGGAATTGTTTCGGATTTGGTCTTACAATCTAAGTATCTGTATCAGGAACACTTACATTGATGCCGAATATCATTGTCGTTGGCAGCACACGAACAGGAAGAGTCAAATAGAATATAGAGCGCCATTATCGTAATATTTGACGAAGAGTCATGCGATGAGGAAGAATTGCGTCGTAAAATTTTCAGCATAAGCGCCGTATGAAAATTTTAAAAAACAAACAAATTGTTAACACATCGATAATATAAATAGTCCCTTTACAATTGTCAAGGATTTATCCTGTGAATCCTTTTTTTTTATTGTAAATTCAATTCTTTGTATACAATCAATACGCATCATTTTAGCGGTACTCGCTCGTCTCCCGTTATTGACAACGCCTTTCCCGCGGCCGAACCAACGGCTAAATGGCGGCCCGTTATTGCGACCACCGCCGATTGAGCGTCGCACCATGCGATCGCCGCTCTCCCCGTGATATCGAATGTTACCGATGGGGCACTCTGGTGCGTCGGCTCGTGCGTCGAGTTCACCCGTTTATTCCGGTGGAGCGGTTTCCCCTTCCGGGTATACCACTGGCAATACACGTCGCCCACCTGATTGCGGGGATCATTCCGATAATCCTCCCAGACGACACAAAGGCCCGATGCGCCCGCCGCCACACGGGGAAGGCGCTGCCACTGCACCGTTGCATCGTCGTTGACCTTCACATTCCCCCCGAGCAGCCGGCCCAAACGCGTGAACCGCTGCATGTAGATGTCGGAATGCGGAACGCGATAATCCTTCCACACGGCGACAGCCTCCGACGGCCCGTTCCAAACGATGTCGGGATCCGTCGCATACGCCCGGTTCCGAGCCTTATCGAGGATCATCACAGGCCCCGGTTCGTTCTTCCAGCCGGCGATGCGCGTGCACACATGAAACGTGTCGTTGATCGTGTGCTGGTACACAAAGGCGATCTCGTTCTCCTTCGACACGGCGGGAACCGGACTGTAGGGAATGCCGGGGTATGCGGCCAACAACCGGTTGCCCCCGATTTTCGCGAGGGTCGCGTCGAAGAGTTGATACCGAAGATCGGGCACATTATTTCGATAGTCCTGCCATGCCACAACGCACCGTCCGTCCGAACCGGCGGCGATGCGCGGCAACCGCGCATTGATTCCGGCACTGTCCGCAACGATGACAGCCTCGCCAATCCGGTCGCCCGCGTCGGAAAAGCGCGAACACCACACCTGCGAGCCGGCGCCGATATCCTGTTCCCACGCCACGATAAAACCGCCGGCCGATGCGGCAATGGAGACCGCGTTTCCCCGGCCCCTCAGGCTCGCGTTCACCTCCACTCGTCTACCGTCCGGCGCACCGATCGAATCACACACGACAAGGTGGATGCCCGTCGCCGGTGCGCTCATCGCATGGACAATACCCAGTCGTCCCGACCCTGCAGTCGCGATCGAGGGTGCGAGACTATGCTGCGCCGTCGTTGCCGCGACAGAGCACAACAGCAGGGTGAGAGTAATGCTGCAATGTAATGCGTTCTTCGTCAACGAGGTCTTCATTCTTGAGTCATACTCCCTGTTCATCGGCTACACCCTTTAATTATGAAAAATACTCGTGCAGAATGATAATGTCAACTCGATTTCCCGCCCCTTGTCGCGACTTATGTTCACACACCCGGACCGTATCTTCGCAGGTATTCACCGACAACTTTCCTATACCCACATCACAATTACACGACAGACCGAATCGTCATGCCGTATGCACCTTGACACAGCGTTCTACGGTTTGTATATTCATGCAAATTTGGCTTCACTCTTCCTAATAATCTGAAAGAAAAGTCCATGTCGACTGACAAGCAGTCATCCAAGGCACCAGAACTCCACATTGCCGGAAAGGTGCTTCGCTTCCTTTACGGGGGAATCTTTCTAATCTCAGGACTTATAAAGCTGGCGGACATTGGGGCATTTCATTCGGTTCTCGAAAAATTATACATCTTCCCATCTCCTGTGCTTCACCCACTATCTTATGCTGTCCCCGTCGTTGAAATATTTTTAAGCGTCTGTATTATCGGGAATCTCAGAGGGATGGCCGCTATTAAAGCAACAATCTTCCTCCTGACCGTCTTTTCCGGCATTCTTATCACCAAACTATCGGAAGGCACCGTCTTTTCCTGCGGATGTTTTGGAGACCTCTCGAGCGGAACCGTTGATTCGTTTACAATTTTTCGAAATATCGCCTTTATTATAGTGGGGGTGTGCATTATTGGAATTCAGGGCGCAGTCAATTCACCATTGCGGACCGTCAAGCGCGAGGGAAAGCATAAAACTCCGTTCATCGCGATAGCCGAGGAGACAGGCCTCACCCTTGCATCGTTGGGTTACCCGCTCCTGATAGCCTTCCTTCTTTCACAGACGATTATGTTGGCGGCACAAAATCGGATTCTTAAAGAAAGGGTTCAAATACTAATCGGCAGCGACAATCTGTTGGAGACAGGAAATTCGGTTCCGTCATTTACTGCGATTGCTCAGAACGGCATGGCAGACACGATCGCCTATAACGGATCTCCGTCGACACTGTTATTCATCATGAAAACATCATGCTCTCCGTGTAAAAAAAATATACCGATATGGACCGAATTGTCGGCAACGCTCCGTGGAAAAAATATCCGCGTACGTGGTGTCATGCTCGATTCCCCGGAAGCGGCGATGCTCTATATTCGTGAGAATAAGATCGGGTTTTCGGTGCTGAGTTCGCCTGACCAACGATTCAAATACGATTATAAAGTGTCCGTCACTCCGTTGACGATACTCGTCACCAATGGTGTTGTTGACGCGGTATGGAAAGGGTATTTAGACACACAACAGCAAAAACACATTCTTGATGCTGTAACACGGAGAATATAACACGGTGAGACAGACATTCTCTCCACCGACAATCGGTGGATTCATCCAACATCACACAACGGAGGGTGCAAATGGTAAAATCGTCAATTAAATTCCTCTTCATGATCGTGGCGGGTTGCGGCATCATCGGCATCCAGGCGCAGCTTTCCGACAACAATCAGGTATTCGCAAGCTCGCTTGTTCCGTGTTGCAATAACGGAATTTGTCAAGACCAACCATGCGCAGGAACGTCAAGTCTTTCGGATTGCGACATGAACGAACTCGAAACGATAACCTGTCAGCAATGTCTGGATTTGGAGTATGAGGATGTCGTGCCCTGTCCGCAAAACGCCAATCTCTATTGCAGGTTAACCGATAATACCCATTACAAGGGCGGAGGAACGTGCGATATCGTCGCGTTTTCCGTGGCCATCTCCGGAACGACGGATGTATCGACACCTTCCGGCAAGTATGATCCGGCCAATTCGTACACATGGACGGCATCTCCCAGCATATCCGGTACGTATACATACACGTGGTACAAGAGCGAATTCGGTACTGAGTCCATCGTGGGAACAGGCAACACGCATACGGAAAATTTTTCTTGGGCCGGATATAACGCAACAGGAACATCACCCTTTACACTCAGAGTCGTTGCGACGCGCGCAAATCCGACGGAGTGTTATGCCACAACACCAGTGTCGGTGGAAGACACGCACGGCGTTGTGATCCATTACGACGCTCAGGAAGAATAAGGAGTGGATCCTGGCCTGCATTCGTGAGCGGCCTCAACGAATACCATCACGATGAGTCTCTCCCAAAAAAATCCCCGATGCGCCAGTCAACACCTGCGCATCGGGGATTATCATGTACTGACCGGCTTATAAAGAAACGACTCTCGCATCGAGGATGCCGTCGATCGATTCGATCTGCTTCACGACCGCGGGTGGGATCTCGTTGTCCACCGCCATGATGGTGAGCGCCTTTTCACCGACGCCGGAGCGGCCGAGGGAGAGCCCGGCGATGTTGATGTTCGCCGCGGCAAGCACCCCGCCGACACTCGCGAGCATGCCCGGTCGATCGATGTTCGTATAGAACAGCATGACTCCCTCGGGATTCACTTCGAAGAAGAAGTTGTCGATGCGCACGAGGCGCGGGTTCGTCGTGCCGAACACCGTACCGGAGAGCGTCTTCTTTTCGGACGTCGTCGAATATTCGACGCTCATGAGCTGCTGATAGTCGGCCCCGTCGAATTCTTTTTTCTCGCCGATGCGGATGCCCATCTCTTCGGCGATGAACGGCGAGTTCACGTAGTTCACCGGTTCGCCGATCGTCTTCGAGAAAATGCCGTGGAGCACGCCCGCCTTCAGGAGCTCGATATACTTATGGAGCAACTCGCCGCGGAGCTCAACGGTGATCTCCTTGAGCGTACCCTTCATCGTCTGGCCGATGAGCTTGCCGATCTTCTCGGCGAGCGAGAGGAACGGCAGGATCTCCTGCGGCTGTCCGGCCTGGAGCGCGACGGCGTTCACCGCGCCCGCGATGCCGCGGTTGTGGAGCGCATCGGCGAGCTGGTGCGCGATCTGTATGGCCACCTTTTCCTGGGCCTCTTCGGTCGACGCGCCGAGATGCGGCGTCGCGATGACCTTCGGGTGCTTCAGCAGCGGGTTGTCCTTCGGCGGCTCGACGACGAACACGTCGAGCGCTGCGCCCGCGCAATGTCCGCTCTCGAGCGCGCGGAGCAGGGCGCCTTCGTCCACGATGCCCCCGCGAGCGCAGTTGATGACGCGCACGCCCTTCTTGCACTTGGCGAACGTCTCGTCGTTGAGCAGACCCTTCGTCTCCTCGTTCATCGGCGTGTGCACGGTGATGAAGTCGCTGCGCCGGTAGATCTCGTCGAGCGACACGAGCTCGACGTCGATCTTCGATGCCACGTCTGCCGCGAGCACCGGATCGAATCCGATGATCGTCATGCCGAAGGCCTTGCAGCGAACGGCGACCTCGCGCCCGATCTTGCCGAGTCCGACGACGCCGAGCGTCTTACCGAAGACCTCGGTGCCCGAGAATTTCTTGCGCTCCCACTTCCCGGCGACGAGGCTTGCGTTGGCCTGGGGAATGTTGCGCGAAAGCGAGAGCAGCATGGACACCGTGTGCTCGGCCGTCGAGATCGTGTTGCCGCCCGGCGTGTTCATGACGATGATGCCGCGGCGCGACGCCGCTTCGCAGTCGATGTTGTCGACGCCCGCGCCCGCGCGTCCGATGACCTGCATCGAGTCCGCCGCGGCGATGATGTCCGCGGTGACCTGCGTGCCCGAGCGCACGACAAGCGCCGCGTACTCCTTGATGCACGCCTTGATGTCGTCCGGAGGAAGCCCCGGTTTCGCATCGACGGTGAATCCCTCGCGTGTGAGAATGTCGACGCAGCTCTGTTCGATCGGGTCGGTGATGAGAATTTTCATGTGCGTTCCGGTTTAGGATTATTTGATGAACGATTTGATGACGGCCTGCACGCCCGTGCCGACCTCGAATGCGTAGCCGCATTCCTTCAATGTCATTTCGAGCGCGGTGATCATGGTGACCATGTCGAACTCGTCGTAGTAGCCAAGGTGCGACAGCCTGAAGATCTTTCCTGCGTAGTCGTCCTGTCCGCCGGCGATTGTGATGCCGTATTTCGATTTCAGTATCTTGTTGAATTTTTTCCACTCGACGCCTTCGGGCAGCCACACGGGCGTGACGGCGAACGAGGCCGAGTCGGAGAAGAGCTTCAGGCCGATCGCGGTGACACCCGCGCGTATGCCGTTGGCGAGTTTCTCGTGGCGCGCCCAGATATTCTCGATGCCTTCCTCCTTCAGCATCACAAGCGCCGCATCGACGCCGATGATGAGGCTCACCGCGGGGGTCCACGGCGTGTCGTTGCCCTGCCACGATTTCACGGCCCTGCGAAGGTCGAAATAAAATTTCGGCAGCGTTGAGGTTTCCATCTTCTCGATCGCGCGCTGCGAGAGCGCAACGAACGCGAGGCCGGGGGGGATCATGAGACCCTTTTGCGAACCCGTCACGCACACGTCGATACCCCATTCGTCGAACTTCATCTCATGCGCTCCGACGGCCGTGATGCCGTCGACGCAGACGAGAGCGTTCGAATGCTCGCGTATCACCTTGGCGATCGCCTTCACATCGGTGGCCGTGCCTGTGGATGTTTCGCTGTGAACGACGTAGACAGCCTTCGCTTCCGGGTGTTCCGCGAGCGCCGCCTTGATCATCTCGGGCGTCGCACCCTTGCCCCATTCGATCTTCAGTTCCACGACATTCAGCCCGTATGCCTTCGGCATCTTCACCCATCGTTCGCCGAACTTACCGCCGTTGGCGGTGATGATCGTATCGCCGGGAGAGAAGAGACTCACGAACGTCGATTCCACTCCGCCCGTTCCCGAACACGTGAGCACGACGACCGGCTGCGTTGTCTGGAACAGGTATTGAAGGTTCTGATGTACGCGCGTAAGGATCTCGCCGAATTCAGGATTGCGGTGATGGATGATCGGCTCCGCCATTTTCAACATGACGGTTTCAGGTACGGGAGTAGGGCCTGGCGTAAAGAGTCTCTTTTTCATGCGGGTGTCCTTATGGTTGCGTTCTCGAAGGCGAAATTATGTAGGCAGAAAAAAGATACGGGTTTTACAGGTGAGATTCAAGGAAGAACACACAGAGGTGACGGAGATTTTATGCGATATCGGACAAAAATGGCGGGAAACACGGTAGGGCGAAATGATATTTCGCCCATAAAAAAAAAGGGCGAAACGCCGTTTCGCCCTACATGGTGTACTATATTATGCGGTACAGTTACGCGACGGCGTGCATGAGGCTCTTTGCTGCATTGGGCGCCTTCTGCTGGACGTGATCCTCGATCGCCTTGAGGAGGTCGTGGCGTCCGTCGCCGTTGAGGGCCGAGAACGGATAGATGCCGGCGAGGTACTTGTATTTGCCGAGCAGTTCCGTCACCTCGTTCGTCTGCGCGATGAGCTTGCCGTGCGGAAGTTTGTCCGCCTTCGTCAGCACGAGCACGAACGGCACCTTGAAGAAATCGAGCCAGCCGATCATCGTCATGTCGAGTTCGGTCGGGCCGAGTCGGGCGTCCACGATCTGGACGGCCAGGGCGATTTGCTTCCGGTTGTGAAAAAATTCCTCGATGAGCGAGGTCCATCCGGCCTTCACATGTTCGGCGACCTTGGCGTAGCCGTAGCCCGGAAGGTCGACGAAGTAGAGTTCTTTATTGATAAGGTAGTAGTTCAGTTCGCGGGTCTTGCCCGGCGTCGAGCTCACGCGCGCGATGCTTTTCCGGTTGCAGAGCTTGTTCAACAAGGAGGACTTGCCGACATTGGACCTGCCGATAAACACAATTTCAGGGAGATTGTTTTTCGGCAGTTGTTTTAAGTTGGCGACACCGACGACAAAATCAATACAGGTTATTTTCATACTGTCAGTACATTAGCGGAACGACTGTGTGGGAGACGTACTAACGGCAAAGGATAGCGTTAAGCTATCCTTTGCGTTCACTGCATTAAGCCTTTGCTTCAGCCGGAGCAGCGTCGGCA
The DNA here is from genome assembly GCA_030824175.1 of Bacteroidota bacterium. Lineage (GTDB taxonomy): Bacteria > Bacteroidota > Ignavibacteria > UBA10030 > UBA8401 > CAISDA01. The sequence goes on from JAVBYH010000074.1 coordinate 8,497, forward strand.
GCCTGCGGAACGCCGTCAACCTTCTTCTTCTGGTTGACGCGCGCGCGGCGGTCGCGCTTCGGTTTTGCCGGGGCTTTCGCCTCTTCCTGCGCAATGTTGTAGTCCACGAGTTCGAGCATGGCGACATGGGCTCCGTCGCCGAGGCGCTGGC
>JAVBYH010000254.1 GCA_030824175.1 Bacteroidota bacterium
GGGTACGTGCAACATCATCGGGGAGTGAAATCTTCACGCCGGCGGCGTCGTTGATCCTCAACCGCGAGTACGATGCCAGCATCACGGTGTCCGTGCCGGAGCGGGAAACGCAGAAACACTCGGTCAACGACGTGAGCGTGGCGATCTGTTCGAGCACATCGGTAAGCAGCGAATGCTGGTCCATCCTCGTGTTGATCGTCTCGGAGAGTATGCCAAGCAGGGCGATCGATTCCGCCTGTTCAGAGAGGATTTCATTTTCACGTTCGAGGATCTCGATCTTCGCGGTAAGTTCGCTCTCGTGTGCCATGTTTGCTCAATGAGTAAAAAATGCGCGGATGGCGTGTGTCATCGGCCCGACCTCATCATAGAAGATGAAATGGCCCGAGTGGGGAAACCGCGTCAGTGTACTTCCGGGAATATCATGATGGAGTTTTTCGGCGATCGCGGCGCTGAGATACACATCGCCGTCGCCGCGAATGATGTGCACGGGCAGCTTCAGCGCCCGGAGCTGATCGGTGATCCCGGTGAGATGCGAATTATCCAACGACTCCGCAAAATGGAGGAACGCCTTGCGCCCCTCTTTTGTGCGCATCGGCATCCAGAACCGATCCATCACCTGATCCGTCAGGTTCTCTTTATTGACGATGCCCCGTTTCACGATGAGCCTGAACGTCCCGAAGTCGAGCGTTGCGAGCGCAAGCTGCCGAATGATCGGCGTGCGCATCGCGACGATCGGCTGTACGGGCCAGAAATCGTATGCGACGCCGTTAATGATTGTCGCGTCGTAGAGGTATTCCGGATAGCGGACGGCGAACACCTGGCCGATGCCCCCGCCGATGTCGTGGCCGACGTAATGGAATTTTTGAATGCCAAGCCTGTCGGCGGCCGCCTTGACGATCTCCGCGTGATGATTGATCGAGTAACTGACCGTGAGGGGCTTGTCCGATTCGCCGCAGCCGAGAAGATCGATTGCGACGACGTCGTAGTGTGTGGAAAGCTGATCGAACACATATTCCCACACGAAGGAATACGTCGTGATACCATGTACGAGGATGACGGCTTCTCCGCGGCCGTCACGGTGGTACGCAATCTTATAGCCTTCAACGTCCAGGAACTGTGTGCCGGTCATGAGCAGTGTCCTTCCGATATAACCTGCAGGGTATTTCCGTGAAATATAGCGTTACGGACCTGCATTAGCAAGGACGGAAGCGAGGACGGATGCGAAGACGCCGAACGCGAGGACGGCCTGCGCCTGGGGATGCACCGTCCCGATCTCATTCACCTTATAGCCGTCTTCTCCGCCATTCGGGTTCCATCCGTTTCTGATCCCGTCGTCGGCCGCCCGGTGCAGTGTCAACATCGCTTTCCCGTGATTGTTCGACCAGACATGTTCGAGCATCTTCTGGACTTTTCCCGGAATGTCGGAGAGTTCCGACGGGGCGATCTGATAGGCGTCGAGTACGAACCAGACGAAGGCGCCGTTCCCGTCCATCTGCAGCTGGTAGAAATCCGTGGGATCCACCCATCCGGTGGCAGGATCCATGATGCGTCTGGCTGTTGCAACGGTGATGTCCCGATATTTTTGTTTGCCCGTGGCGCGATAGAGTGCGGCGCCGATCGTGCACATACCGGCTCCGTCCCATGGAAACTGCTTCCCGAATGCAGCCTCGCCGTCCTTCCCTCTCCAGACACCATTGCCGCGATAGAATTGCCTTTCGACGCCGGGCGCCGCGGCGTTGCCCTCCCACACGAGGAGGGCATCCTTCAGGAAGCGCTCCTCTTTCGTCGCCTCGTACAACCAGCAGGCCACGGTCGCCATCTGGTTCATATTGGTGTTCGTGAAAATATTTTCACCCTCGATCTTCGCCGACGGCGGATAATTGTACCAGCTCCAGTATCCCTCGCTGCTGGAGAATCTCCCCTCCTTCCTCGCCTCGAGATACCGCCGTTTCGCATCGTGCACCCATTCGGAACGGGTTCGGCCCGTCGCGTTCCACCAGTACATTTCCGCAAGGCACACCCACACACGGTCATCCACCCATGTTCCGTTGTTCATCTCCAGGAGGGGAAAGGTCTCCGTATAGAATCGGAGCAGGCGTTCATCCTTTGTTGCTGCGTAGAGGTGGGCGTCTCCGATCGCTCCGCTGGCTCCCTCCCACTCGGGATTGATCACCTGATGGAACAGGCGATCCACCGCGTACGCGCGCTTCAGAGTGGTCTTCAACAGCTCGGCTGGTGTCTCCATCGTCGGCGCCGGTTCCGCCGACGGAGTTCGAAGATTCGCTTTCCGTTCGCCGTCAAAAAAATAATAGCCGGCAGCGATGAGCGCGAGCATCGCGGCGACGCCGATGAGCACGGACCGGTTCGGAAAACCTTTTTTGCGTTTCACTGTTGCCGGTGAAGCGGAACGACGATGTTTTCTTTTCGGCATGCCGGTGTGATACGTGTGAATAAAAAGATCATGGTAATCATTGTAAGACTTTCCCGTTACAATTGCCATATCACGCCGCATGCTGCGCGAACTTTTTCTGTGCGGGCTGTTGTTCCAGGCCGGCTCAATAAAAACGCCGCCTCCCTTTCGGGGAGACGGCGTTTTTTACATCCGCCTGATGCACAAGCATCCGGGTTATTTCGTGCGCAGGAATTCGATGCGTCTGTTCTCCTGACGCCCTTCGGGTGTATTGTTCGGGGCGATCGGATTGAGCACGCCGAATCCCTTCGCCTTGATGCGTTTTCCATCGATGCCTTTCTTGATGAGGAACTCGCGCACCGCGTTGGCCCGGGCCGTAGAGAGCTTCAGGTTCGACGAGGCCTTGCCGACATTGTCCGTGTATCCGTGGATCTCGACCTCGATATCCGGATTACCCTTCAGCGTGTTGTAGGCCAGCTCGATCTTCTCCTCAGACTCGGGAGTGATCGTCGACTTGCCCGAGGCGAAGACGATCCCTTCGAGCACGATCGGGGTGCCGACCTCGACCTTGAGTTCCTTCTTCGGAACATCGTCCGCGGCATTCAGCGGATCGGTGCCGCGCGTAATCTCGACGCCATCGTCGATCGTGCCGGAGTCCGTATCGGCCGTCAAGGGATTGGTCTTATATTTCGTGATCTCATCGCCGTCGCTCAGCGTGTCGTTGTCGGTATCGGGCTTCAACGGATCCGTGTGATGCGTCTTCACCTCGTTGCCATCCGTGAGGCCGTCGCCGTCCGTGTCCGCTTTCGACGGGTTGGTCTTGTATTGCTTGAGTTCCAGATCGTCGCTCAACCCATCGCCGTCCGAGTCGACCTTCAGCGGATCGGTGCGGTGCGTCATGACCTCGGCCTGATCCGTGAGCCCGTCGCCATCCGTATCCGCCTTGTTGGCGTCGGTCTTGTACTTCTCCACTTCGTCTCCGTCGGTGAGACCGTCGCCGTCCGAATCGGCCTTCAACGGACTGGTGCGATGCACATTCACTTCGGCGCCGTCCGACAATCCGTCACCATCCGTATCGGCCAGATCGGGATTGGTGCCGAGCGCCTCTTCCTGGTTGTTGGTCAAACCGTCGCCGTCGTCGTCCATCTTCCCGCGATCCATCGACAGCGAGAGGCCGGCGAGGCCGGTGAAATAATCATCCTCCGTTCTCACCTTGACGCCTGTGATCTGCTTCGTGAGCGTGTGGTTGAAACCTCCGTTCACATCAAGATAGAGGTTGCCGGCGAGGTGGAACATCATTCCCACGCCCACGGGGACATACCCCGTCCAATCCGTCCTGTCCGCGCCGCGAGTTTTCTCGAGCGGCAACTTCGTCACGTCGAAAAGGAGCATGCCGCCGCCCGCATAGACGTAGGGCACGACGGATTCCCATGTAAAGGGATTGTAGAGAAGCCGGATATCGACAGGAAGCAGGTCCGTCGAATACTTCGATCCTGCACTCCGACCCGTGCCCTCGATGCGCCCTCCGCCCGCGCCGACTTCCGCCTGAAGATGATTGACGATGCCGTGGCGCAGGAACGCACGTCCCATAAAACTGAACTGATCGTCTTTGAGACTCGTATGGCCGGCCGTGACACCGCCGGCGATGCCGCCTCCCCATCCCTGCTTCTTAAATTGTGCATCAATCGGGGTGATCAGTGTTACGGTAATGGCGGCGATGAAGAAACATCGAAGGTGTGTGTGCATTGTTCCCTCCTGTTGTGCCTGTTGTGCCTGTTGTGATAGAACACCGCAAACGTAAAGAACGAAGCGCGCGTGAGGCGCTTGTTCACCGAAAGAAGAACGATCGAAAGATTGACGTGTTACCTACATCGACAAACAGCGCTGTGCGCGCCTGCCCTCCCCGGAGCAGCGATGTAAATACGGAGAAAGGATCACAGTGGAAGGTACAACTTGGGATCGATTTTGTCAAATTTTAAAATATATCCGGGAGCGATGCATCTCCCGGGCGGATGCTTACCGCCTTTTATTCTGTTTATTGACGGCTTTGACCATGCGTCCGAATTTCTTGTCCTTCCAGCGCTTTTCGAGACGCGACATCTGGTGGAATGCCGCTTCCTTCATCAGCTTGATGTAGCTCTGGTAGCGCGTCTCATCCAGTTCCCGTTTTTCGATGGCCTGGAGTATTGCGCAACCGGCTTCCACCGTATGCGAACAATCGTTGAACCTGCATTCTTTTGCGAGCTCGTGGATATCCTCGAAGCTGTCGTCGATGCTCTCGCTGTCGGTAAGGAGTCCGAGCTCCTTCATGCCGGGCGTATCGATGAGCAACGACCGGTTCCCGAGCACGGTCAGCTGTCGATACGACGTGGTGTGTCTGCCCCTTCCGTCAGATTCCCTCACGGGTGTCGTGTCGAACTCCTCGCGGCCAAGCAGCCCGTTGAGGAGCGTCGTCTTTCCGACACCCGAGGAGCCGATGAGGCAATACGTTCTGCCGCGTTCAAGCAGCTGCCGCACCACATCGACACCGACCGAGGTCGTATTGCTGAATGCGAAGGCACGGATGCCGGCATGCGCCGCATGGATCTCCGCTAGCTTCACGTCCCTCTCGGCGCTGTCGATGAGGTCGCTCTTGCTCAGGAGGACGACCGGCTCGACATTGCCTTCCTTCGCCATGACGATGTACCGGTCCATCCGCCGCAGATTGAAATTGAGGTCGCAGGCCTGGATGATGAATGCGGTATCGACATTCGATGCGATCATCTGGTAGTCGACTCTCTCCCCGGCGGTTTTTCGACGCAGGAATGAGCGTCTGGGAAGGATGTCGTGGAGGATGGCGCGCGTGCCGTCGTTTTGGTACTGCACGTACGCCCAGTCTCCGACGCACGGCATGTCCTGCTGCGCATCGGTATGGAAGAGGAACTTCCCGGCGGGTTCCGCCGTGACCTCATTCTGTTCGTTCCTCACCAGATAGCGATCGCGGTCTACCCTCGTGACGCGCGCAACGCCGCACTCAGGCATCGGCGCCTCCTCGCGCCGGGCCCGGAACCAGCCGTCAAAACCAAGATCTTCCAACTCCATGTGCCGCTCCTTCAGAAAAATATTGTCAGACCTGATTACGTATTCGCGACTCAAAAGTTTCATTGAACCGTTCCGGCGTCGGGAAGGAAACGACGACATACGCAAGCAATGGTACGATCGAAAGCATGTTTGCCATATACAACGGCTCGATGCCGGCGACGCCGGTTGTGACCGCGACGAGCGACACGGTGAGCCCGAACATCGCCGATGCATCCAATGTGGCGAGACGGATGATCCACGCCGTGCGTATGAGAATCATGCATTTTTCGGCCGGCGTCGCCATAAGCGGCCGCCCCTTCTCGTCCGTGAATTCCCTCTCCACCGCGGCGATCAGGTTGGACGAAGAGAACTGCCTGTCGGCAACGAACTTCCCGATGAAGGGGATGACCACTGCGGCGACAATGTTGAAGCCTGTGAGCAGCATGATCGTGGCAAGCATGCCTTCCGCATCCCGGCGCGGTTCCGCGACCGCCCCGTTCACAAAGAGGAAGACGACAACGCCGCAGAACGAGATCATTCCGAACGCCATCGCGGCAAAAACAATCTGAGCGGACCGCACCCTCGGCACGGTGACAGCTTCCTTGAAATCGATGGGGTACACTTCTGTAAGAGATCTCATGTGCGTCCTTTCGTCAACAGTGCAATAACGGATATCCTCATTCGACCACCACTTCGTCCGTAAAGACCCAGGCCTTTTTACCCCGGCCGTAGTGCCACGGCGGGCAGAGCGAGATGCTCTCCGCCGAGACGCGCACATAGCGGGCCGTCACGGGTGCGAACGCGGAGGAGAAGTCCCGGATCTCGATGAGGTTTTCGGTGCTGTCCGTTTTCGAGAATGCATAGCGTTCCTCACCGACGTTTGAAAATGTCTTGCCGTCGTCGGATACGGAGAACACGACAGTGCGCGGATAGAAGATCCAGTCGTTCGGAGAATTGAGGAATCCGATGCTGATCTTTTTCACCGGCATGGATTCCTTCAGGTCGATCGTCGCGACGACATCCACACCCTCGAAACCCTGCCACTCGCCGGAAGAGAGATTGTGCGTGCCGCGCGAGCCGTCCGTGAGCGCATTCGCACCCGAGGCGGGATACCGCTCGCCGAACGGATATTTTAACGACACCGGTTTCCCGACGGCGCTGTGAACGGTCCGCGCGCTTCCGTACGTTTTCCGCGCGGTAAACGCTGCCATCTTCGCATTTGCCATACCGTTATACGTTCGGATCGGCGGAAGTCCGTCCGTCGTCGCCTGCGCGGCGGCGTCAGGTATGTTCGTCCTGCCGCCAACCTTCGCGGCGGCGGGAGTCAGCACGATCGTCTGTCCGCCCGCCTTCGAGAGGGCCGCGACGATCGTGTCGCGCGATGTAACGGTATAGCGTCCGATCTCCACGGCCTCGGGGTTCTTCTCCCAGTCCGTTGTGATCGAATCGCCGTAGATCGTCGCCACATACTGCGTTTCTTTGTTCAGGAATGTCAGCGGCAAGGTGATCCTGCGGCACTCCTCGTCCGTCACCGAACCGACGAACCATTGATCCTTTTGTCTGCGCGCAAGGGATACGTAGTCGCCGAGTTGTGCGTCGATAACGCGTGTCTCATCCCACGCGGCGGGAAGATCCTCAACGAACGCAAAGGCCGGGCGTCCCCGATAGTTCTCTATCACGTCCGCGGCCATGAGCATCGGACTATAGAGCACGACGAGCGTCGCCAATTGGTATGTCGTCGTGCAATACAGACGCTTGCTCTTCGCGGGAGAATGGTTGACAGCGAAGATGCCCGGGGTATAATCGTACGGGCCGGCGAGCAGGCGCGTGAACGGAAGGATTGTTGCATGGTATGGCGGCGTGGCCTTGTATGTGCCGTTCCATTCGTTGCCGCGCGCCGCCTCCTGAGACATGAGGTTGGGCCATGTCCGGTCGAGTCCGGTCGGCTTAATGCTCTCGTGCACATCGAGCGCGATTTGAAAGCGTGCCGCGGTCTCGACGACCTTCTGGAAATGGCGCACCATGAATTGTCCGTGATGATGGTATCCATCCGGGAGTATGGAGCCGGCGTAGCCAGTCTTTAAATAGTGTATTCCCAGCTTCCGGCAGAGTGTAAAGGCCGAGTCCATCTGCCGTTCGTATTCGGGGATATTCCCGCCGGTCTCGTGGTGTGAGATGAATTCCACACCGTTCTTCTTCGCGTACCGCACGACCTCCTCGATCTCGAAATCCGGATATGCCTTCGTAAAATCCTGAATGGGCGTAACGCCCGATGCCCATGTCTCCCATCCCGTATTCCATCCCTCGGCCAGAACACCGCCGATGTTGTGCGCCGCGGCAAAATCGATGTATTCCTTCATTCGCTCCGTTGTCGCGCCATGGTTGGGGCCTTCATACCACGTATATCTGCCTGTGTGCATGCCCCACCAGATGCCAATGAATTTTATCGGACGGATCCACGACACATCCGCGATGCGGCAGGGTTCATTCAAATTCTGAAGCAGCTGTGACTCCACGAGGCCGCCGGGTGCAGCTGCGATCGCCACATATCTCCATGGTGTCGCAAACGGTAGCGCGACACGCGCACAGACGCCGTCCGGTTCCGGCCACAAGGAGGAAACGAACGTCCGCGCCGCGCCTTTTTTTTTCCGGAGCGTCATCTCGGAATAATCGCGGAGCGCCGCTTCATGGATGCTGAGGCAGACGCCATTCCGTTTTTCGATTGTGATCGGCGTGTTCGCATCCTGAATGTCGCCGAGCGGCGTATGGCGGTACAGCGATTCGTACGCGAACTCGTTTGCCGGAATCCACCACGCGCTGTCGTTTGCGGCGAATGCGAATTCGGTCTCTTCCCCGGTGATGAGGAGGCTGTCGGACCAGCCGTCCCTGGGGAACGCATATCTGAACGCGATACCGTCGTCGTACGCGCGCGCGATAACCTCGATGCTTCGATGGGGGCGGCCGGTTTCACGAAGCGTGAACACCGCCTCGTTATAATGATTTCGCACACCCCCGGGTGTTCCGTAGACGGGATGCCAGGTAGTGTCGGTGCGCGATCGTTTCACCGCGGAAACGACGAGGCCTGCTCTGAAGCTCGGCTGATTTTTGAACGCGAAATGAAATCCCGAGGGCTCCATGATCACCGAGCCGCGGGATGTGATCT
>JAVBYH010000252.1 GCA_030824175.1 Bacteroidota bacterium
GCCTCGGCCCATCCTCGACGCAGGAAGAGGCGGCATCGACGCTCGCCTTCGTGCGCGAGAGCGTCATCGCGCTGAGGAGGAAAAAATCGATGGTTGTCGATCCCATGGATCCGAACACGCGCTCCGTCGGCTCGTTCTTCATGAACCCGGTCGTGGGACCGGATGTGTTCGCGCTCCTCAAGAAGCGATGGGAGGGACAGCATCCGGATATGCCCGTACCGTTCTATCCCGTACCTGAACCCGCCGGCGAATACGCCGGCGGGCTCGCGAGCATGAACGTGAAAATACCCGCCGCATGGCTCATCGAACATGCCGGATTCGCAAAGGGGTACAGGGGCGACGGCGGCGTCGGCATCTCCGCCAATCACACGCTCGCCCTCGTCAACTACGGCGGCACGACCCGTGCGCTTCTCACATTCGCGCGGGAAATACAGGACGGCGTCCGCTCCGTGTTCGGCATCACCCTCGAACGCGAGGCCATCGTCGCGGACTAGCCGCCGCTTTTGTAGGGCGAAATGATATTTCGCCCTGCCGAACGATCGTACGATAGTTGAACCGGGGCGAAACACCGTTTCGCCCTGCACGCGTTCGCATCGTTGCGCCGTGCCCTGTGGCATAGCGCTTTTTTTTTGCGTATACTGTACGCTTACGTTTTTATGCAATCTCTCATGAAGGGTGACACATGACGTCGACGACGCACAAAGCCGAGTGGAATTTCCCCAAAGCATTCTGGACTGCGAATGCCGTCGAGCTGTTCGAGCGCGCCGCATATTATGCCGTGTTCATCGCCATCACGCTCTACCTGACGAAGGTCGTGGGCTACAACGACATCTGGGCCGCGTGGATCGGCGGCGTCTTCTCGGGAGGTCTCTATCTGCTTCCCACATTCACCGGCGCCTACGCCGATGCGATCGGCTTCAGGAAATCGCTCATCCTCGCATTCTCCCTGCTCGCCATCGGATATTTCACGCTCGGAGCCCTTCCGTACAAGGCCACGGTGCTGCCGGCGCTCTTCATCCTTATGATCGGCGGCTCGTTCATCAAGAGCGTCATCACCGGCACGGTGGCCCGCACAACGACACCCGACAACCGCGCGCGCGGATATTCAATCTTCTACGGCATCGTCAACATCGGCGCGTTCCTCGGCAAGACGTTCGCCTATCCGCTCCGTCTGAACTGGGGACTCACCTCCATCAACTATTATTCCGCGGCGATGTGCTTCATCGCCCTGTCGCTGGTGATCCTCTTCTACAAGAACACGCAGATCGATGCGGACAAGAAGACCGTCCGTGAAGTGTGGAACGGATTCCTTCGCGTGCTCACGAACACCCGCCTTGTCGTGCTGATCCTTATCGTGACCGGATTCTGGATCATCCAGCATCAGCTCTACGCAACAATGCCGAAATACGTGCTGCGCACCGTCGGCAATAATGCATCGCCCGAGTGGATCGCCAACGTGAATCCGTTCGTCGTCATGACGCTTGTCATGTTCATCACACACGCGTTCCGGAGGGTGAAAGCGGTCACCTCCATGTCCATCGGCATGTTCCTCATGCCGATATCCGCCCTCTGCATGGCCTCGAGCACGCTCCTCATGGGATTCACGGGCACCGATATCTCCATCTTCGGCCTCTTCTCGATGCACCCCATCACGATGATGATGATCGTGGGCATCGTCTTCCAGGGCCTCGCCGAATGCTTCATCTCGCCGCGCTATCTCGAATTTTTCTCGCTCCAGGCGCCCAAGGGGGAAGAGGGCCTCTATATGGGATTCGCCCATTTGCATTCGTTCCTCGCGGCCATTCTCGGCTTCGGCATCTCGGGGTACCTTCTCACGGCCTATGCTCCCGATCCCTCGCTGCTCTCGCCCGAACAGCTTGTGCACGCGTACGATCATGCGTACTACATCTGGTTCTATTTCGCCGCCATCGGGTTCACGGCCGCGATCGCGCTCGTCACGTACAGCATCGTGACGCGCCGTCTCGACGCGAAAAAAATTACGAAAGGATATGCACGATGAAAAATTTTTTAGCTGCATGCGTGTGCGTGCTCGCCCTCTCGACCGTTGTGTCCGCCCAGGGCTACGATACGCTCTACAAAGCCAACAAGACGTACACCGTGCAAATGGGATTGCACCGGCTGTATTCAATGCAGCGCGCCGAGATCGTCATGCTCGGCAATTCCATCACCTACGGCGTCAACTGGGTCGAGCTGATGGGCAGACAGAACATCGCCAACCGCGGCATCGGCGGCGACAACACATTCGGCATGCTCAACCGCATGGAGTATGTGTATTTGCTGCAGCCGAAGCTCTGCTGCATGATGGCGGGCATCAACGACATCTATGCGGGGATCCCGGTGGACACCATTTTTTCAAACTATAAGAAGATCGTCGCCGGGCTCCGCAGCCACGGCATCATTCCGGTGATCCAATCCACGCTCTTCGTGAGCGCGAAATGGAAAAAAGCTGCCGAAAACAATCCCCGTGTGGCGCAGCTCAACGCGCTCCTGAAACGCTTCGCGGCAGGGGAGCAATTGGACTATGTCGACATCAACGCTCATATCGCCGCGAACGGCATGCTGCACGACGAATGCACGTTCGACGGCATTCACCTCACCGCCGCGGGCTATGGACCGTGGCGCATCGAACTCGAACAGGTGTTTAAGAAATATGGATTGTAACGATGCCTTTTCTCGGTGAAATCAGCGCGCTGCTGACGGCCCTCTTCTGGTCCATGTCCCCGTTGTTCTTCACCGCGGCGATCAACCGCGTGGGGACGGTCACGGTGAACATCACCCGGCTCACGTTTGCGCTCATCTTTCTCGTGACGTCCGTGCTCGTGATGCAATATTCCGTTGCGCTGTCGCCGACGCAGTACGCACTGCTGAGCCTCTCCGGATTCCTCGGGCTCGTTTTCGGCGACTCGTTCATGTTCAAGGCGTTCCAGCACATCGGTGCGCGCATCACAATGCTCGTGATGGCGCTCTCGCCGGCCATCGCGACATTCGCTGCCTATGTCATTCTCGGCGAGGAACTGCCCATGCTCGGCCTCCTCGGCATCGCCGTCACGCTCGCCGGCATCGTCTGGGTCGTGGCCGAACGCAGCGGCACAGGGAAGGATACGCCTCATGCCGTGACGAAGATCGGGCTCTTCTATGCGTTTATTGGCGCGACGGGGCAGGGGCTGGGACTCGTCGTGGCGAAACTCGCATTCAATGAATCGCCCGTGAACGGACTCGTGGCGACGCTCATCCGCATCGCGGCCGCCTGGGTCCTTCTGCTGCCGATCGCGGCGATGACGAAAAATTTCAAGAGTCCCTTCGTGACATTCCGTACCGAACGGCGCGCTCTCTGGCTTACAATCGGCGGCGCCGTGGTCGGGCCCTTCATCGGGATCACGTTCAGCCTCATCGCCGTCGCGCACACGCAGGTCGGCGTGGCCGCCACGATCATGGCCACCGTACCCATCGTGATGCTCCCGCTCCTGCGTATCTTCTATAAGGAACGCCTCACCTGGAAGGCCGTCGCAGGGGCCTTCGTCACTGTCGGGGGAGTGGTCCTGCTGTTTTTAAAGTGACGGCAGGAGCATTTTGAGAAAAAAAAACGTATCTTTTAAAAATGCCGTTGTCACACACTTCACTATCATTTTTATTCAAGGAGCATCAATGAAACGTACCATTCTGACGATAATGAGTGTCCTTCTCGTCGCCTCGATCTCTTTCGCCCAAAAGAAAACAGATAAAACTCCCGCGTTGAAGACGAAAAAAGAAAAAGTGAGCTATGTCGTCGGTTACGATCTCGGATCGAAGATCGGCGGAGACATCAAGAAGCAGGGACTCGATTTCAACATCGACGCGTTCGTTCGCGGGATGAAGGAAGCCATCAGCGGCACAAAGGCCGTGCTTCCCGATTCCGAAATGACCACGGCAATGATGGCCTTCCAGCAGGAAATGATGGAAAAACAGCAGGCCGCAGCGGCCGCGGCCGGCGAAGCGAAGCAGAAGGAAGCCGACGCTTTCTTCGCACTGAATGCGAAGAAGGATTCGGTGAAGGTGCTCCCGAGCGGCATGCAGTATAAGATCCTCCGCGAAGGTACAGGCGCCATGCCGACGGCCAACGACACGGTCACGACGCATTACCGCGGCAGCCTGCTCAACGGCAAGGTGTTCGACGAATCCTACAGCAGAGGCGAGCCCATCTCGTTCCCCGTCACCGGTGTGATCAAGGGATGGACCGAAGCCCTTCAGCTCATGAAGGTCGGTTCGAAGTGGGAACTCTACATCCCCTCGTCCCTCGCATACGGCGAACGCGGCGCAGGCCAGATGATCGGGCCGAACGAAACGCTCGTCTTCGTGGTCGAATTGCTGGCGGTGAAAGCGGGACCGATGGAACAACCGGTCATCGCACCCCAGGAACCGGTGAAATCCCCCGTCGAAGTGAAATAACGATCATATCACTGCAATTTCGGCACCCGCACTCATTGAGTGCGGGTGCCGTCGTTTTAAACCGGCCCAATCCGCCGTGTTTTGCGCATGCGGACAATTTTTAAGTCCCGGAATTTTTTTGTATATTATAAGCTAGGGAAAAATATTTTTGACGCATCACACGAGAAACGAAGCATGAGCGATATTCAGACGCGGCGGACATTTGCGATCATTTCGCATCCCGACGCCGGTAAAACGACACTAACGGAAAAATTCCTGCTCTACGGCGGGGCCGTACAGCTCGCGGGCAGCGTCACCGCCCGGAAGAACCAGCGTTCGTCCACATCCGACTGGATGGAACTCGAACGGAAGCGCGGCATCTCCATCAGCTCGACCGTGCTCCAGTTCGATTACGACGGCTACCGCATCAACCTGCTCGACACGCCGGGCCATCAGGACTTTTCGGAGGACACGTACCGCGTCCTCACCGCGGTCGATTCCGTTGTGATGGTCATCGATGCCGCCAAAGGCATCGAAACGCAGACGCGCAAACTCTTCGCGGTCTGCCGCAAGCGCGGCGTTCCCATCTTCACGTTCATCAACAAGTGCGACCACGAAACGAAGGATCCGCTCGAGCTGATCGACGAACTCGAATCCATCCTGAAGATCGGCGCCTATCCGATGAACTGGCCCATCGGCACCGGTTCCCGCTTCCGCGGCGTGCTCGACCGCCGGAAGAACCAAATGCACGTGTTCGAACGCACTGTCGGCGGCATGTACCGCGCGCCCGTGTCCATCGCCGGACTCGACGATCCGTCGGTGAAGAGCGAGATCGACGCGTCCGTGCTCCAGCGCGTGCGCGACGAGATAGACATGCTCAACGGCGCTGGCGAGGAGTTCGATCCGCAGGCCATCCTCGCCGGCCAGCAGACTCCCGTGTTCTTCGGCAGCGCAAAGAACAATTTCGGCGTGCAGCTCCTGCTCGACCATTACCTCGCGCTCTCCACCGGTCCCCAGGCGCACGACAGCTCCGCCGGCATGATCGGGCCTGAGCACGATTCCTTTTCGGGATTCATCTTCAAGATCCAGGCGAACATGGATCCGCGGCACCGCGACCGCATCGCATTCATGCGCATCTGCTCCGGCAAATTCACGCGCGACATGCCCGCCACGCATTCGCGCACGGGGAAGAGGATCAGACTCTCGAACGCCGCCAAGCTCTTCGGCCAGTCGCGCGAGACGGTTGACGAGGGACTGCCGGGCGACATCGTCGGCCTCGTCGGCCACGACGAGTTCGGCATTGGCGACACGCTTTCAGAGGACCCGGCAATCGTGTTCAACGAGATCCCCCGGTTTCCCCCGGAATGTTTCACGCGCCTCCACAATCCGAATCCCGCGAATTACAAGCGGCTCCGCGACGGACTCGATCAGCTGCTCCAGGAAGGCGTCGTGCAGGCGTTCCAACTGAAGCACGCGGGCACGAACACCCCGATCCTCGCGGCCGTCGGTCCGCTGCAGTTCGAAGTCGTCGCCTTCCGCCTCGAAAGCGAATACGGCGCCGCGGCCCGTCTCGAACCGACGGACTGGAAATACCTCCGATGGGTCGATCCCGAATTCGATCAGTCGCAGCTGTCGTCGCTCCTGCTTCCGTCGAACTGCGTCATGGCCGAAGATGCGGAATCGAACACGGTCATCCTGTTCACGAACGACTGGGCGCTGAATTATTTCTCCGAAAAATATCCAAAGTTGAAATTATCCCCACAACCATTCGAAGAAGGATAATATGAACACTATCGCCGAAGAATACGTGAAACTCGTGCTTGCCGTCGGCAGGCATGATGCGGATTATGTGGACGCCTACCACGGACCGGATGCGTGGCGCGATCAGGCAGCGCGCGAGACGCAGTCGCTCGAGTCGATACAGCAGGCCACCGAACGAACGCGCGCGCGCCTGGCGGCCGAACCGCTGCCCACGGACGGGCAGCACATCCTCCGCTTTCTCTATCTCCAGCGCCAGCTCGAATCGCTCTCGGCCCGCGTCTCGCTACTGCTGGGCGCGAAGATGTCGTTCGACGAGGAGTCGCTCGCCCTCTACGATGCCGTCGCCCCGGTGTATCCGGAACAGCATTTCCAGAAGACGCTCGACGAACTCGACGGCCTCCTGCCGGGCCATGGACCGGTCGCGGACCGGTATCTCGCGTTCAAGAATCATTTCATCATACAAAAGGACGATCTGGACAGCGTCTTCGGCGCGGCGATCGGCGAATGCCGCGAACGTACGAAGCAGCATATCCGGCTTCCGGAGCACGAAGCGTTCTCCGTTGAATACGTCACGGACAAGCCGTGGAGCGGCTACAATTGGTTCCAGGGCAACTATCGCAGCCTCATCCAGGTGAATACGGACCTGCCCATCTATATCGACAGGGCGATCGACCTCGCCGCGCACGAGGGATATCCGGGCCACCATGTCTACAATGCGATGCTCGAACAGCGGATGCTCAAGGAAAACAAATGGCTCGAGTTCAGCGTCTACGCGCTCTTCAGCCCCCAGTCGCTCATCGCCGAAGGCACGGCCAACTACGGCATCGAGGTCGTCTTCTCGAAGGAAGACCGGATCGTGTTCGAGCGCGATATTCTTTTTAAATTGGCGAAGCTCGAACAGTCCGAGACGAACCGCTACTATAAGGTGCACGAGGTGATCGGCAAACTGTCGTACGCCGGGAACGAGGCCGCCCGCGGCTACCTCAACGGCACCATGACGCACGCGCAGGCGGTCGACTGGCTCGTCCAGTACGCACTCATGTCGCGCGACAGGGCCGAGCAGCGCATCAGGTTCTTCGACAAGTACCGGAGCTACGTCATCAACTACAACGTCGGCCAGGACATGGTCAAGACGTACATCGAGCAGACGCGCGGCGCGGGCACCGACCACGCGAAACGGTGGAAGGAATTCTCGGAGCTCATCTCGTCTCCGCGCCTGCCGTCGCAATTGAAATAACAGATGTTTTATTCTTTTAGAAAACCATTATGCTTGCTTTAAATAACATCGAACTCTATTTCGGCGAACGGCCCCTCTTCGACGGCGTCTCGTGCACGATCAACGCGCACGACCGCATCGGTCTCGTCGGCTCCAACGGCGCGGGCAAATCGACGCTCCTGAAGATCATCACCGGACTCGCTCCCTGCGATTCCGGCTCCGTGAACAAGGCGAAGTACGTCACCGTCGGGTACCTGCCGCAGGACGGCATGGTCGCCGAGGGGAAGTCCCTCTACCACGAGGCCGAGACCGCGTTCGAGGACGTGCTCCTCATCCAGTCCGAAATGGAAGAGGCACGCATCCGCCTCGGCGAGCTCGACCATACGAGCGACGAGTACATGGACACGCTCGACCTCTACGGCGAACTGCAGCACAAGCTCGAGGACCTCGACGCGTTCCGTATGAAATCGAAGATCGAGCGCGTGCTCATGGGCCTCGGGTTCGAGGTGAAGGACTTTGACCGCGATACGCGCGAGTTCTCGGGCGGATGGCAGATGCGCATCGCGCTGGCGAAGCTCCTCCTGACAGAGCCGTCGCTCCTCCTGCTCGATGAGCCCACGAACCATCTCGATCTCGAATCGCTCCAGTGGCTCGAGGCGTACCTTCGCAACTACAACGGCGCCGTCATGCTCGTCTCGCACGATCGCGCGTTCCTCGACGGACTCACGAACCGGACATACGCGCTCCGCTCGGGCAGGCTCGAGGATTACGCTGGCAACTACACGTTCTACGAGAAGGAATACGTGCTGCGCAAGGAATTGCTCGTGAACGCGCTCAAGAACCAGCAGCAGCAGATGAAGCAGACCGAACAGTTCATCGAGCGCTTCCGCTACAAGGCCACGAAGTCACGCCAGGTGCAGAGCCGCATCAAGCAGATGGAGAAGATCGAGCTCGTCGAGGTCGAGGACGAGGAGGAGGAGATCCGCTTCCACTTCCCCGAGGCCCAGCAGCCGGGCCGCATCGTGCTCAGTCTCGAGAATCTCGGCAAGAGCTACGGCGACCTCACCGTGTTCAAGGGCATCAACTACGCCATCGAGCGCGGCGACCGCATCGCCGTTGTCGGCGTGAACGGCGCGGGCAAGTCCACGCTTGCCAAGATCGCCGCCGGCGTCGAATCGTTCGATGCGGGCACGCGCACGCTCGGCTACAACGTGCAGATGTC
>JAVBYH010000014.1 GCA_030824175.1 Bacteroidota bacterium
TTCGCGACTGGTATGAACTCGAATACCCGCGGTTCCTGCAGGCGAATACGAACGGAGTGACGTTTTCGTATCGCGCTCCGTTGACCCCTTCGCTTTCGGCGTTCCAAATCACCGGCGTTACGTCCGCCCCGTCGTCCCTCTACCGGTTCATCTGGAAGGACAGTTCCGTCCTGAAAATTACAAATTTTAAACGGGTGAACGGAACAGTCGTGTTCGACGACACGCTCGCTTCCGGCCGAACATATTTCTTCGCCGGCGAGGCAACAATCAAAAAGCCGTTCGTGTTTTACAAAAGGAGGTTCGTGAATCTTCGGGCCGCATCGAATCAGGCCGACTACATTGCGATCACGCACCCGTATTTTAAAACGGCAGCCTCCTCATACCTCGCCTTCGTGTCTGCGACGTATGGCGTGACGACGAAATTGGTTGATGTGAACGACATCTACGACGAATATAATTTCGGATTTTATGCGGCTGAACCGATCCGCGATTTTTTGCAATCGACGCATCTGTATTGGCAGGCGCCGAAGCCGAAGTTTGTCTTCCTCATCGGCAGGACGACATATGATTTTTACGGAAACAAGACACGGAATTTCGGCAATCCGGTTACGCATAATTTTGTTCCTTCGTATGGAAATCCGGTCAGCGATGTATGGTTCACACTCTGGGATTCGACGGGATCGATGATTCCTCAAATGACTATCGGAAGGATTCCCGCCAAAAATCTGGACGAATTCCAATGGTATTTTTCGAAGCATCAGAAGTATGTGACTAAAGGATTCGATGAATGGAACAAGAGATATATCTTCTTTGCGGGGGGGAATTTTACCGACCCGACGCAAATCGCACAATCGAAGGGAGTCAACGATTTTATCATCAACAACTACGTGATAAAATCACCCATCGGCGGCAAGTCGACGAGTTTTTACAAGACATCAAATCCGGTCAGTAATTTCGGACCATACAGCCCGGAGTATATCAAAGAAGCAATCGACCAGGGCGGCGTGTTTATTTCATACATCGGTCACAGCGGCACACAGACGTGGGACAACAGCATCACCGACGTAGCACAATTGTCGAACATCCGGGACAGGAATCCGTTGATCACGGACTTCGGATGTTCCACGGGAAAGTTCGCCGAACCGGATGTGTTTTCATTTTCAGAGCTTGCCGTAAACGATCTCAGAGGGCAGGCGATAGCGTATATCGGCAATACGTCATTAGGCTTCACGACGACGGCATATTCATTCCCTCAGCTGTTCTACAAAAAACTCCTCATCGATACACTTGTGTCGCTCGGAGAGACGCACCGACTCGCGAAAATCGACTACATCAAACAGTATGGGGTATCGAGTGTATTCGGATTATTCGTTCTGACGAATACACTCATCGGCGATCCTATCGTCAAATTACCGATCCCGCCCAAAGTAAATCTCACACTTGCGAATACGTCTATCGCTGTAACACCGTCCCGTCCCACTGAGCAAACCGATACGATACACGTCGGCTTTTCATACAACAATTTCGGGAAAGTAACGGGAGATTCCCTTGAAATTCGGATCACCGACGAATTCAATTCGAAAGTGGTGTATTCACAGATTGTCAAGCGCACGGTCCCCCTCTTCGTCGATTCGATTGTCATCCATATTCCCATCCGCTTGCTGCCGGGCGAACACACACTGTCGATACACATCGATCCATCCGGCAAGATCGATGAAATGACTAGAGCCGATAATGTCCTTACCTCGACGATCGTCGTGGCAAGCGGCAACACAAGGAATCTCACAATCGCTCCGCTCGCAAACCAGACAAGCGGCGTGCTTACATTTCTTAATCCTTCTGTTAAAAGTTCAGAGTCACAGTTTATCGTTGAAGTAAGTTCGTCTCCAACATTTACGCCGAGCCAGATACAGTCCATCCCATTTGACACGTTTTATACGAAGTATAGGCTCGATCCCGGTTTGTCAGGGAAACGATTCTGGATACGAACGAAGAACGAATCTCAGAGTGCCGCCGGGCTGACCTTTTCCTATGTGTTCGGGGCAGCGGATAATTATTTCATCGATGACAGTCTCTCGTTCTCACGGATGAAATTGACGAATTCAATTGTCGGTTCAAAAGGTATTGTGTTGGACTCAACGCGCATCGTGTTTTCCGCAATTTCCGCTGGGTTCAGCGATGGTCGAACGGTCCTTGCGACGAAAAACGGTCAGAATTTAATTCCGGAAAATACGATGCGGGGGCATCACGTTGTGCTGTTCGATGTGGTGACGTATGAAAAAACAGGGTATTTTCGATTCGATGTCTTGGCGGGTGTGAGTGAAGTCAACCGGTATAAGGCGTTCTTGGATACGATAACGTCGAAGTCGATCGTCGTGATCGCCGTCTCGGATGAAGGATATTCGAATGTCGATGCGTCACTAAAGAACAGCATCAAACAATTGGGCAGCAAATACATCGATAGTCTTGTGTTCCGCGGATCGTGGGCAATTATCGGACGGAAGGGGGCCGCGCCCGGGAGTGTGCCGGAAAAATTCAGCAAGCCGTTCGAAGGACGCGTTCAAATCGATACGACGATAAGTATCCCGAATTCGAGAGGCACATTTGAAACCGAACCGATCGGCCCTGTCGCCGCATGGAAACGTGCGGAGATTCGCTATACAACATCGGCCGGGAGTTCTGTGCACGTCGCGATTGTCGGCATCAATGCCGGCAATGCCGTGGATACACTGAAGCACCTCGCCGCAAACGAGACAATCATCGATATCTCCGCCATCGATGCGCAGCAGTATCCTGAAATTAAAGTGGCTGGAGAGATCGGCAGAGCGCCGGGCGAATCGTCGCCTTCCATCACTTCGCTCGCCGTCAACTACGTTCACCTCGCCGAACTTGGCACGAACTATCAGACGGTGCGCGCGTATTCATTCGAGAACGAGGAGCAGGGGAGGGAGATTGCAGTCGGAGATACCGTCCTGCAGGGTGAAAAGATCCTCCTCAGATACCGGATCTATAATGCCGGCGGCGCTGTGGCGAAAAATTTCAAGACAACGGCAGCGGCTGTATGGGACAACAACACAAGCGAGCCTGTCGTTGCGGGCGCGATCGATTCGCTTCCAGCCCTTTCGTATAAGGAATTTTCCGGTGTCTATAACACCTCGTTCGGGTATGGAAGGCGGTCGTTCCGAATCGCGATCGATCCGGATACGCTTGTGCGTGAGCTCTATAGGGACAACAACGTGTTCGCGTTCCCCGTGTACGTGAAGAAGGACAGCTCGAAACCCTTGCTGCCGAACCTCACGATACTCGAGAAGAATGTGTACCCGCTCGTGTCGCCCGTAACCGACGAGAGGGACAGTGCCCGCTTCAACATCATCTACGGGAACACTGGCGCATTCGCGAACGACAGCGTCACGATTTCGGTCCGCCATTTCTACAAGGAGGTGAACGTGGCGTCATGGACGCTGCGGCGGAAGTATCCCATCGAAAGCGATACGCTCACGGTTACTCTCCCCATCCTGAAGAGGGCGGGGAACCATCACATCCAGGTGGAACTCGATCCCGTCGGCCTCATCGTCGAATCAGCCGAGACGGACAATGTTGCGAATTATTATTTCACCGTCGTCACGACCAATTTCAAGATCCTGCAGCCGACGCCACTCAGCGCCTCCGCCTTCTCGTCGATGATCTTCCTGAACCCGACGAACGTTTCGTTCGCCGCGATCCGGATTGCGGACCTCGAGCTGGACACGCTTGAGACATTTGCGACGGCACGAAAGCTCCAACTTCCCATGAAGGAGTTCACCACGTCGTACGATATCAGCCAGTTGACGCAGGGGGCAAGATATTACTGGCGGATCAGACGGCAACAGAGTACGGAGGAATGGACCGCGGGGTCGTTCTATCTCGGCGCCTCCGGTACTTACGCCATCGGCCAAGCCGATTCATCGGGATGGAAAAGCGATGCCTACGTCCATACGGCATACGGTTTCGGCGGAGCTCGTGTCGTCAACACCGTGACGAAGGTGAAGGCCGTGTCCGCCGGATACAGCGACGGCAGGACCGGCAGCATCGAGGTCAATGGGAACAATGTGCTGTCGCCTGTGTTCGGGACAGGGCATAACCTTGTCGTGATCGACACGAGCACCTATGCGGTTGCCGCACGCCGGCGGTTCGACATTTCGAACAATGCCGACGAGTCAGATTCCCTCACCCAATTCATCGTGTCGGTGGCTCCGGGATTCATCGTCACGGATGTCGTTGTAGACGAAGGCTCGAACAATCTGAAGCAGTCGACACGAGACGCCCTCAAGACGATCGGCAGCGCATCGATCGACAAACTCGCATACAGGGATTCTTGGGCGATCATCGGACGCAAGGGGGCTGCTGTCGGATCCGTGCCCGAGTCCTATACACCCCAGTCGAGCGGTAACGCAGCCGCTGAAACCGATTTTGTGCGCATCGAATACACGGGAACAATCACGACGCCCGCATTCGGCCCCCTCTCCGCACTCTCGTCGTTCTCAATGACCGGTTCTATACCTGCGGGTACTTCCGTGCAAACACGGTTCGTCGGTTCGCGCATCGGAGCGCCGGCGGACACGCTGGTGCTCACATCGGGGGCTTCGCTGGCGAACACGCAGATCGGCAATTCTGGGCACTATGCTGAAGGGAAGATCCTTTTCGAGTTGCAGGCATCGGGATCGGCGAGTCCGCTGATCTCATCGTGGACACTCTCCGCACGTCAGGCGACAGAACTTGCAGTGTCCGAGCATACGGCGTCCATCGACCGTTCACTGGTCATGGAAGGGGAGCCGATCCACGTCAACGGCCGTATCTTCAACGTGAGTGCGGCGCCGGCAGAGAGTGTGGCGGTGCAGTTGTCGACGAATGAGAACGGTTTCGAGAAGGTGCTGAAGACGCAGACGTTCGCCGCCATCGCGGCGAACGATTCGGCTGTGTTTACATATTCCTATTCTACAAGAGGAAAGACCGGGAACCACGCGTTCGTCATGAAGATCGATCCGCTCGGAACGGTGGTCGAACAATCAAAAGACAACAACACGGTCACCATACCGTTTACCGTGCAGCACGACTCTCTCAGGCCGACACTTGAGGTGGATATCGACGGCATACGGGTCGTCGACGGCGATTTCGTGAGCCAGCATCCCGTCATCACTCTCCGTTACACGGATAACAATCCGACGGTGATCACGCGCGACGATTCGTCGAATTTCAAAATTCGGTTGAACAACTACCCCGTGTTTTTCACTCCGGGTATCGTCGAAATGATCACCTCGGCCGCACCGGGTGCGGTGCAGTTGAAGTGGACGCCTGAACTGCAGGACGGAGAGAACTTCATGCAGATTCATGCGATCGACATGTCGGGAAACTCGTCCGACACGACCCTGCTGTTCGTGAACGTCTCGTCGAAATTTTTGCTCGCCGACGTGTACAATCTTCCCAATCCGTTCGCCGGCTCGACGCACTTCACGTTTAATGTGCTTGGCCCGGTGAATCCCGACGGCGTGTCCATCAAGATCTTCACGGTTGCGGGCCGTCTGATCCAGGAGATACCGTATGTCTGCAAGATCGGCTTCAATAAGATCTTCTGGGACGGCAGGGACAAGGACGGCGACGAGATTGCGAACGGAGTGTATTTCTACAAGGTGATCGTTACGCAGGGTGACAAACAAACGAGCGCGATCTCGAAGCTCGTGAAAATGAAATGAGAGCGCGCCAACCACACGCATACAAATCAACACATGAAAATCATATTGTTGCTGTTTCCAATAGTCGCCGTTTTGTCAACAACATCCTTCGCTGTCCAACAGCACGATTGGCTGACCGATTACGAAAAAAGCGAGTGTCTCAGGACTCCGCGGTACGCCGAGACCGTCGAGTATTGCAAGAGAGTCGCCTCGGCATCGCCGTGGGCGCGGTATGTTTCTTTCGGGAAAAGTTCGCAGGGCCGCGACATGCCCCTGGTGATTCTATCGAAGGACGGTGCGTTTTCGCCCGAAGCCGCGGCGAAGACGAAGAAGGCGGTCGTTCTCATCCAAAGCTGCATTCACGCAGGCGAGCCCGACGGCAAGGACGCGTCACTCATGCTCATGCGGGACATCGCCGTCACGAAGTCGAAGGCCGCACTGCTCGATCATGCGATCATCCTCATCGTACCGATCCTGAATGTCGACGGCCATGAGCGCTTCGGGAAGTTCAATCGCATCAACCAGGACGGTCCGGAAGAATCGGGCTGGCGCGTGACGTCGACAAATCTGAATCTCAACAGGGACTACGTGAAGGCCGACACGCCCGAGATGCGGGGGCTGCTCCGATTATTTTCCGCGTGGCTTCCCGAGTTCTACATGGACTGCCATGTGACCGACGGTATGGATTTTCAATACAGCGTCACCTTCGGGACGGAAATATTCCAGAACATCGACTCAGGCATCGCACAGTGGTTGAGGAAAACGTATATTCCGGAGATGACGGCACAGGTCGAGCGGTCGGGGACACTCATCGCCCCGTATATGGGCGCGCGGGAGGAGAACGATCTGTCCAAGGGATTCATCTTCAGCGTGGCGGGACCCCGGTTCTCAACCGGGTACGGCGCCGCCCAGAACAGGCCGTCGGTGCTGATTGAAACACATGTCTACAAGCCGTACAAGATGCGTGTGGATGCGACGTATGAAGTGCTTGCCGCTACGCTTGGGATTGTGAACCGGAACGCCGATGCGCTGAAGAAGCTTGTGCGCCAGGCCGACGAGCGCGCCTCGGCCGCCGCTTCCGAGGGAACGTATATACCGATGCGGTTTGCCATCTCGGAACTGTCGAAGCCGATCCTCTTCAAGGGATGGAGAACGACGCGCAGCCTGAGCCCCGTCACCGGCACGCTTTTGACATATTATTCGCGCGACACTGCCAACATCGTGGTTCCCTATTTTGACCAGCCGGTGGTCACGGATTCCGTGCAGTTGCCAGATTGTTATCTTATCCCGCAAGAGTGGGCGGGCATCGTCGATGTCCTGACGGTCCATCGTGTGGCGATGCGCCGGCTGGCAGCGCCGGCCACGCTGAATGTCGAAGTGTACAAACTGACCGCACCGTCGTGGCAGCCTGCGCCGTACGAAGGGCGCCAATATGCACGATTTAAGACGACACTTGGCAACGAGACGAGGACGTATCCCATCGGGACATATGTTGTTCCCGCAGCGCAGAGGACCGCAAAGGTAATTGCTAACCTCCTGGAGCCGAAGGGGGCGGATTCGTTTGTGTCGTGGGGATTTTTCAATGCGATCTTTGAACCGAAGGAGTATTTTGAGGACGGCGTCATGGAGGCGATGGCGGTCAAGATGATGGCGGCGGATGCGTCGCTGAAGCGGGACTTCGAGGAGCGGGTGCGGACGGATACCACGTTTGCGAAGAATGTCGATGCGCGTCTGAGATATTTCTATGAACGGACCCCGTACGTGGATGCGTCGATCGGGATGTATCCCGTCGTCCGATACACAGGCACGGCGTTGTCTAAACAGT
This sequence comes from Bacteroidota bacterium, assembly GCA_030824175.1. Classification (GTDB taxonomy): domain Bacteria; phylum Bacteroidota; class Ignavibacteria; order UBA10030; family UBA8401; genus CAISDA01. Next base: position 7,534 of record JAVBYH010000014.1, read on the forward strand.
AAATTGTCAAGCTCGCTTTAAATCTGTCCTTCCGAGCGTAGCGAGGAATCTCGTCGTTGATACGAAGCGAGATTCCTCAGTCGCTCCGCTCCTTCGGAATGACATCGCATCTGTTGTTCTATTTCGGCGGCGCATCCATCGCGTGATGCTTGATGACCTTCGCGCGGGCGATGAACACCACTTCTTCCGCGATGTTCGTTGCAAGGTCCGCCACCCGTTCGAGGTTGCGGCTGACGCGGATAAATTCGATCGCCTGTTCGATGCTCTCCGGTTCCTGCTTCATCACCTCCATCAATTCATGCGTCACTTTCCTGTTCAGATTATCCACCGAATCGTCCATCAGCACGACGGCTTCGCCGATGTTCGCATCGAGGTGCACAAAGGCGTCCACCGCGTCCGAGAGCATCCTTCGCGCGAGGTGGGACATCCGCCGGATATCCTCCTTTTGTGTGACCGGCGCGCCTTGTGTATTGATGACCATCCCCGATTCGGCGAGGTTCACCGCGTGATCGCCGATGCGCTCGAGATCGTTATTGATCTTCGATGCGGCCAGGATGAGCCGAAGGTCCGAGGCGACCGGCTGCTGCAGCGCCAGCAGTTCGACGATGAGGCTGTCGATCTGGATCTCCATCGAATTGATCGCCTCATCGCCGTGAGCGATCTGTGTTGCGAGCTCCTTGTTCTCGGTGAGCACCGATTCCATCGCTTTCTCCACGGCATCTTCGGCCATCGAGGCCATCTTGATGAGTGCCGATTTCAATTCCTGCAAGATGTTTTCGAAATGTCTCTGCATGTGTGTCCTCTGCAATGGTGTGTGAACAGGGATGGGCGAGATGAATCTCGCCCTACAAAAGGTGGATCGTGTGCGACGATGGGCCGGAGGGCGCTCGCCCCACAAAAAATAATCAGCCGAAGCGGCCGGTGATATAGTCTTCGGTCTGCTTCTTGCCCGGGATCGTAAAGATCGTCTTCGTCAGATCGTATTCGATGAGCTCTCCCATATAGAAGAACGCCGTATAATCGCTGACGCGCGCGGCCTGTTGCATGTTGTGTGTGAC
>JAVBYH010000290.1 GCA_030824175.1 Bacteroidota bacterium
TCGTGAACAGATTGTTCGCCGTGCCGTCGGACATGAGGATGGCGGGCATGGTGACCTTCGTCCGCATCATCGTTGCGAATGCGACGATTGCCTGCGCGGTATCCACCTCGAAGATTTTCGTCATGAACAGCTTGTACGCCTTTTCGTGGCGCGCCTCGTCACCCGCGATGAGCCCGCATATTTTGTGGAGCAGATCGTCGCCCGCCTTTTTCGCGCGCACGCCGACATTGCGGTGCGAGATCTTCGTTGCGCGTTCCTGGAAGGACGTGTAGATGAATCCGAGGTACGGATCGTTCTGCGTGAGCGGATCGAATCCATTGTTGAGCAGGTGGTGGATTGTTTTCTCGACGGCCCGCATGTCCACGCGGCCCGTGAGATAGAGGTATTTGTTCAGCAGGTCGCCGTGGCGGTTCTCCTCGGAGGTCCACCCGCGGCTCCATTTCGCCCAGGGATTGTCGCTCGCGCCGGTCTTGTCCGTCGTGCCCTCGAGCCGGTTGATCCACGTCTGGTACGTCGGCAGCGCCTCTTCCGTCACCATATCTCCGACGAGCACCACGAGCAGCTCATCGGGGAGTTCGAGCGCCTTCGTGCGCATGTCTGCGATCTCTTCCATCCACGTTTTCTTCGTCATATCCGGAAGAAAATCGCTGGGCTGCCAGCTTTCTTCGACCGGGACAAGCAGAGAACCGATATTCTCACCCACGAACCCTTCAAGGCTCTTGATGACCTCGAGCCGTGAAGGTAGTTGCAGCATTGCATTGGTGCTCACAGGAAACGCCTCCAAAATAAAAATGACACGGCCCGCCGCAAGCGGAGCGCAGCGGGTCAATGCAAGGTATAACCCATTTTCATGCAAGAGAGTTTCATGCATCCGGATGGCGATGCCGGACCTTCGGCGAGAGCGCGACGAACGCGCGTGCCAGTTCAACACCGGGCACGGAAAGGCAGCGCTCGCCGGTTATCGCGGGAGTTTCCCGAACAGCCTGTTGATGCCGCGGTGGAAGCGATGGAATGCCTCGGCGGGTTCCGCGAACATGAGGATGCATTCGCCGTGTATCACCGTGATGCCGTTCGCCGCGCAGAAGTCGATGGCTGCCGGAGAGTCGGCGCCCGTCTGCATCCAGACGCGCGGAATGCCGGCCGCTGCCGCCTCCTTCACGATGGCCTCCGTTTCCCCGGGATGAAGGACGACAACAAGTCCGCCCACCGGCTCGGGAAGGTCGCTTAGGCGCCGATAGCATTGCAGGCCTTCGAGTGTGGCGGCGGACGGATGGATGGGATACACTGTGTACCCCTTGGCCTTCAGCGACGAGAGCGCGGCATTGCCGAATTTTTTTCCGCCCCTCGAGGCGCCCGCGACCGCAAGCGTACGCTGCGCCATGAATTCGGTGACTGCTGCTTTTGATGTCATGCGATGTCGTGTGTGATGGAGTTGTTCAGTGCCCGCCGGGCGGCCGGCCCTTACGGCTTGAATATCCAAAGATTGCACGAGAAGGTCAAGACAGGCCCCCACTTCATCATCCCGCGTTGTCGGCCCAATTCTCGAGGAGCAATCCCGGCACGCGCGAAAATTCCTTCGTATTGTTTGTCACGAGCGTCATCCCGAGTGAGCGGGCGTGCGATGCAATGAGTATGTCGAGCGGCCCGATGGGCCGGCCGGCCCGCTCCAGTCCTGCCCGGATCTCCCCGTAGTGCCCTGCGGCACGCTCGTCGTACGGGAGGATCGTCATCACAATAAGGAAGCGAATGAGCGCCAGCCGGTTTTCGTCCGGCCGCGAACTCTTCACGACGCCATACGTGAGTTCGGAGAGCGTGATCGAGGAGATCGACAAGCCGTCGTGAAGATGACGGTGGAGCCTCCGGAGCACCGTTTCGGGCTTCTTTTTGATGACGTAGATGCAGATGTTCGTGTCGAGCATGAACGGCATTAGAGTTTTTGCCTGCGATCTGTGGCGTGCGTTTGATGGCGGTCATCCATATAATCGGGGGAAAATGCGTCGAGGCTCGAAACGAAATTCTTCCACGCGCTTTGCAGCGGAATGATGACGAGCATGTCGTCGATTTTTTTCACGAGTACTTCATCTCCCTCGAACCTGCAGTCCTTCGGGAGACGCACCGCCTGGCTGCGGCCGTTCATGAAGAGTTTTGCCTTGTGCATTGCGCCGGCTCCTATTGATATATACCATAATATATACCCTAGGCCCGCAATTGTCAAGATCCGGTGGGATGGAACGGCACTGTCGCCGTCCGTGCCGCAGCCGGGCGCAGATGAGGCGCCCGGCTGTACGGTTCTATATTCACCGGATTCACCGGGGCAGCGTCACTTCACCGCCATCGCGTTCGGCGGTTCATACTTCACGACGGCGTTCGTTACCGGCGGCATTGTCCGCAGATACGTGTAGATCGCGCGCAGGTCCTGATCCGTCATGCCCGCGTACATCGTCCACGGCATCGCCGTGTAGTAGCCCACCGTCTTCGGGTCCAGTGTCTTTGCGCTGTCCGCTGCGAAGTGTTTGAAGCGGCTCACGAACGCGTCCTCGGTCCAGAGGCCGATGCCCGTCGCTTCATCGGGAGTGATGTTCGCGGTGCGTATGATGCCGAGGTGCGTTTTAAATTCCGACCCGCCGGCAAACTCCATGCCCGCGATCGGATCGCCCTTGTCGCTCGGCGTATGGCATGCCGCGCACACAGCGGCGTTGACGAGGTATTTCCCGTATTCGTATTTGTTGTTCCGGTCCGGCTCGGGCGTGCTCTCATGCGGCGCAGGCACGGCGCGAATGAACATGCTGACGGGAAAATCGATCGTCGAGGGCGGCACCTCGTTCGGTATGGACGGAAGCGTGCGGATGTAGGCGATGATTGAATAGAGGTCCTCATCCGACAGGTTGTTGAAGTGCGTGTAGGGCATCAGCGGAAAGATCACAGAATTATCCTTTCGCACGCCCGAGGTGATGATGCGGAAGAGTTCCCCGTCCGTGAGTGAGCCGATCCCCGCGGGGGTGATGTTCGACGCGTAGAGCAGGCCGGGCAGGCCCTCTTCCGGCCCGAACCGTTCGCCGCCTTTGCCCTCCGTTCCAGGGATGAGAGGCCCGGCGAAATACTCGAAGTTGCGGACCGAATGGCAGTCGATACACATGGACACATGATTGGCGAGATACCGGCCCCGTTCGATGCGGGACGGCGTGCGGTCCACCGTGAGCGGCGGCGGGTCCGGCACATTCGGATACCGGAGAAAATAATTAGCCCCCACCCCCACGATGGCAATAGTCACTATGGCGGCAAGAATCCCAACGACACGAATCCCCATCTTCATCACACCCTCCATAATAAAAGTTGAACATGGAATAAAAAACAGAGGGCGGAAATAAAAAGTTTCCGGACGCTACAGGGTGATCGTGAAGACGGTGTCGGCGCCCGGTGAAGAGGATGCGCGCAGCGTGCCGCCGTGTGCGCGGACGATGCGCTGCGAAATGCTCAGTCCGATGCCGGAGCCTTCCTGCTTCGTGCTGAAGAAGGGAATGAAGATCTTGTCAAGGATCTCTTCGGGGATCCCCTTGCCGTTGTCGGCGACGCGCAGGGTCACCATCCCCCGCTCGTCGACGCCCGCCGAGACAACGATGCGTCTCTCCGCGGTCTGCGCGAGGGCGTGTATCGAATTCTGTATGAGATTCAGGAGCACCTGTTCCAGCAGTTCCGGATCGGCGTCCATCTCGAGCGTTTCGGGGGTGACCGAGACCGAGAAGCGTATGTCGTTGGCCGCGAACGCGCGCTCCATGAGCAGCCGCACGCCGTAGATGAGTTCAGCCGCTTTCACCCTTCGCACATTGAGCTGCGGCATTTTCGAGACGTCCCGGTACTTGTTCACGAAATGGATGAGCCCCTCGCTTCGCCGGTGGATGGTGCTCACCGCCGCGCCGATGTCCGTGATGGTCTCGGCATGCAGCCGTCCCTCCGGGGCGTTCTTCAGCATCGCATCCACCGTCGATGCGAGCGACGAGATCGGCGTGATCGAGTTCATGATCTCGTGCGTCAGGACGCGGATGAGCTTCTGCCACGCCTCGATCTCGTTGGCCTCGAGCTCTTGCTGGATGTTGTGGAGCGAGATGAGCTTCATCGGATGCTCCTTCATCCGAAATCCGGCGGCGGCGATGAGAAACTCCTGCGTCGATCCGTTCACCGGCAGCCTGTATGTCCGTTTCGTGTTCGGCGCCATTTCGAAGAGGAGCTCCGCGAGGTTCGCATGTTTCCTGTCCAGCGCGGTCAGATTCTTCAGGTGCGGCGTGGAGAGGATGCGGCCCGCGGCCTTATTGTAGAGGGCAATGTCGCCCTTCGCGTCGAAGCAGATAAGGCCGATCTCGACATGTTCGACGACGGTCTGGAGATACTGGAGGCTTTCCTCCTTCTCGATGCGCGCCTGGCGGAAATTTGCGATGATCCGCTCGAGTTCGGCTGTGAGCTCCTTGTACGACGAGCCGAGCGATCCCATCCTCGCGTTTTGTGAGAAGTCCGAATAGTTGATGCCCTGCAGGAAGCGGACCACCTCGGCGTTCGCCCTGTCGGTGAAACGGAAGAACGAATGAATCTGCGCGGCGCACACGACGGCGACGCATGCGGCGACGGCATAGTACGCTGCGTACATGCACTGGATGCAAAGCGCGAGTGTCGCCGCAAGGAACGCGATGCGCGCGAGCGACTGCAGTCTGAATGGGTTCATAGTCAGATCCCGTGTTTTTCCATGCGGCGGTAGAGCGACGTCCGGGTCAGCCCGAGTTCCTTCGCGGCCTTTGAAATGTTCCCCTCGTACTTCTGCAGCACCTTGCGGATGACGGTCTTCTCGATCTCGTCGAGATTGAACGTGCCGGTCTCGGGCTCTTCGCGCGGCTGCGCGTTCATGCTGTTGAAGAGGACGTCGGCGGGTTCGAGCACATCCGCATCGCAGAGGATGACGCTCCGCTCGATGACATGCTGCAGTTCACGCACATTGCCCGGCCACGCGTACCGCTCGAATCCGGACATCGTGTGCGCGGTGACGCGCAGGTTCGGCTTGTTGTATTTCTGCTTGTAGATGGGCAGGTAATATTCAACGAGGAGTTGTATGTCGCCTGCGCGCTCGCGCAGCGGCGGCACATGAATCTCCACGGTATTGATCCGGTAGAGAAGGTCCTGGCGGAACCTGTTTGCGGCGGCCTCGTCGTAGATGCGGAGGTTCGTCGCGCAGATGAGGCGGATGTCCGTCGGCCTCGGCGCGTTGGAGCCGACGCGCACGACCTCCTTGTTCTGTATCACGCTCAGGAGCTTCGATTGGAGCTCCGGCGGAATGTTGCCGATCTCGTCGAGGAAGAGCGTGCCGCCCGAGGCGATCTCGAACCTGCCGGGACGATCCTCCCTCGCATCGGTGAACGCCCCCTTCACGTGGCCGAAGAGCTCGCTCTCGAACAGGGACCGGGAGATGGAGCCCATGTCCACATTGACGAACACATCCTGCGCGCGGCGCGAGTTCCGATGCAGCGCGCGCGCCACAAGCTCCTTGCCCGTGCCGTTCTCTCCGAGGATGAGCACGTTCGCGTCCGTGTCTGCGACCTTCGCGATCGTGGCGAACACTTTCTTCATCGCGTCGGATCGCCCGATGATGTCGTGCGTGAGTCCGGCCGATTCCTCGTTGAGATACTGCTGCTTCGACCGGACGCGGTCGAGCTCGAGCCTGGACTCGCGCAGCTTGCACGCCGACGAGAATGTCGCGAGCAGTTTCTCGTTCTGCCACGGCTTGAGGACGAAGTCGATCGCGCCGTCCTTCACGGCGCGCACGGCCGTCTCGACACCGCCGTACGCCGTCATGAGCACGACGATGGCCTGCGGATCGATGGACAGAATCTCGCGCAGCCAGTAGAATCCCTCGCGTCCGTCCGTGCCGTCGCTCGTGAAATTCATATCCAGGAAGATCACGTCGAACGCGGTGGCGGCGAGCAGCGCCGGGATCTTCCCGGGGATCGGGGTGACATCAACTGTCGATGCATACGGCTTCAGGAGCAGCTTCGCCGCAAGCAGCACATCCTCATTGTCGTCGACAATGAGCACCGAGGGTAATGTAGGTTCCATAGTGCCGAAATAGTGCCGAAATGGAATAGAAATATCGTGCCAGAGAGGAAGAAGCCGGTGATCGTCGTCAATATACGAAATAATTGCAGACTTGTGCGAATTCACGGAGTGGTGCCCGTTTCCTATTTCCGTATCGGCAGCATAAACGAATGATTAACGCCGGAACCGATCACGCCATAACCTCCCGTAACACCCGCTCGATCGTTACCGAGAAATTTGTGATCGTAAAAATTTTTATCGAACGCCGTCACTGCGACAATAACCGAATCGTAACGCAAACGGGAATACACATGATCAGTGAAGAGCGTGTCGGTCGTTGAAAACGACCTCACTTCATCTCTACGGTAGGTGAAGGTCTCCATACCGGGAACAATTCTCGTCTCCCAAGTGAACAAGGTAATTGTCACTTGATATATGTATGCATTATCACTTTTTGACCAGTGTACCGGAATCGCGGCCTCATTATCAATGAATTGCACGCTGGTGCCGGTCATGTGTTGATGGAGGGTAAAATCTCCGGGAACCCGGGTATTCCCCGTTATCGTTCCATATGGGGTCTCAATGAAAACGGAGTAGACCCCATTGTATTGAATGCCCGGGTTAAGGCCCAGAGAAAAATATTTATCCACCCAATGCATGGAGGGACTGATCGTATCAACGACAAGCGGTAACAGCTTTATCCCTAAAGGCGTACTCAGTCTGACAATCGCACTATCGATGCTGTATGGTGCATAATAATCGTATCTTGTAAACCTGTGATCATCCGTGTCCGTCGACCGGTATACATAAATTTTATGCGCAGCTTGGTTGGCGATGAGAATGCATTCAGTGCTTATCTCAAGTCTCTGCACCGGATCGGTCAAGTCGTTACAGGATCCGAAGCAGAGGCCAAGGACAACCCAAATGAACAGTCGCATTTTCAGTTTCGATGGAATCATATTTAGAAGTCCACAATAAGTCCGATGGAAGGAATGACACTCGATCCTTTTTGATGTTCGCTCTGTTCTGAAGGTTTCCATACGACTCCGTATGGATTTGGTGAATCAAAAATATTCAGAAATTGAAGAAAGGGTTTGAGGATGGATTTTTTAAACGGGAACGAACCGGTAAATCCGATATCCGCTCGGACGTACGCCTTTGTGCGGACCCCATTTTTCCGGCCGTAAATCGGATTCCATCCCCTAACACTTGGATCGCGATATCGCTCCCCCTTATCATCATACCCGACGTACTTTCCTATGATATCAGTATAGGGCACGCCGGTTGCCGCATTTACGGAACAATCGAACGTAAGCTTTTTCAATGGCATGATTGAAACAATTCCCTTCAGCGTATGCGTCCTGTCCGAATTGACAAAATACTCATACTCCGCATTGCGCTTGAAGGAACGCGAGAAGGAATATGCAAGCATACCCTTTATGAATCCTTCCGGTTTTCGAACGAGCACGTCGACTCCCATCGCCGCCCCATTCTCAAACACCAGAGGCCGATCGATTTCGCTGTATGATGATGCAACATTCCGCCTATCCTTAAAAAACCCCTCGACTTCAACGCTGAGGCCAAGAGGAAGGTGCGGCAGTTTCATTCCAAGGGCGAAGTGATCGGAATGTAAAACATTCTGCGCTTCCGAGGAGAGAAAATATGCATTAAATGGAGAATCCGTGTTATTCTGCGATTTTGAATCCTTCAGTGCGTACAGATATTGGAAATAGCGCCCATACCCTGCGGTAATGATGATATCCGGTGAGAGCGCATATTGGATTCCGATATAGGGAGATGAAAACCAGGCATGAAGCGATTTCACAAAAGACGCTCTTAGTCCCATCGAGATATCGATGCGTTCTGTCACATGCTTCTGGATGGAAGCATAAAGTTCCGCGAGTGTCGTCGACCTCTCGTACGAAAATTTATTCGGGGCGTAATCGAAGAAGAGCTGCGGATGAGGAGTTAAGTTGATAATATCGCGACTAATTATTTTTGTTTCAGGTTGAATATCCCACCGGTAATGAAGGCGAATGTGTTTGAGATCGACTCCATAGGTGAGTTTTACCGTTGTGTATTTATAATAGCCGGCAAATTTCACACCCGCCTCTGAAATTTTGTTATCGATGTCATACCGGATGGGTTGAGTGCGGTTATACACCGAAGAAACACCCGCATTAGTTCCACCGACTGAGCGATAAACGGAGAGTTCGGCCCCATTATTATCGTCGGGTGTGTAGTTCCACCGGACGTGAGATATGCGGTTATACCAATTGATGGGCTCGGTGACGGAGACCTGCGTGTACAAATCGGGCGAATAATCCTTATCATTCACATCAGTCGAATGATAGTGAGATACTGCAA
>JAVBYH010000282.1 GCA_030824175.1 Bacteroidota bacterium
ACAACTTGTGTCCAATGGATTCTATGACATGTATCTGGCGAAGTACGACGCGAACGGAACCTGTCTGTGGGCGACCGGGGGCGGAGGAACGGCATTGGACGCAGGGTACGGTGTTTCCGTCGATGCCTCTGGTGGAGTGTATGTGACGGGAGTGTTCAATGGAGGGAACTCGAAATTCGGGAGTATACAGTTGAGTTCCAACCAAAACGATATGTTCATCGCGAAATATGACAGCACCGGGGCTCCACTTTGGGCACATCAGTCGAAGGGAAATCTTCCGCGTGGAGATTGGGGAGTCCAGCCCTGGGGAATATCTACGGATCGGTACGGAAATAGCACCATAACCGGTTTTTTTTCGGGGACTGTGCAATTTGGACAAGTTCAATTGCCGGGTCCGGCCCAATCGTATGACATGAACATGTTTCTCGCTCGCTACGACTCCAAGGGAAACTGCCTCTGGGCCGTTGCGCCTGGAGGAACGGGTTCTCAGGCTGGAACGGGTGTGAAGGTCGACCAACAAGGGAATAGTTTTGTCTGCGGACACTATAATCTCTCGGCAGTGTTTGGTGACAGGGGCATCAACGCCACATTCACTTCCGCTCGCCTTATTTGCCATGATGTGTTCGTCGCTAAATATGATGCACGTGGAAGCTATCTCTGGGTAAAGAGTGTTGGAGGGAGCGGTGAAGATGAAGGAGGCGACGTGACAATCGATTCGAAAGGCGCGATTCTCTTCAATGGGATGAATGGAGCAAATGCCATCGTGGGCCCGTTGACGCTTCCTCAGGCCGGTGCGTTTATCGGAAAACTCGCCGATGCGATCACGAGTGTCCGAGAACGTGAGAACGCCTCATCGGCATTCCCGCAGGGATTCCATCTCGAGCAAAATTATCCGAACCCCTTCAATCCATCGACGACGATAGCAATTTCGTTGCCCTCGCGATCGTTTGTCACACTGAAAATATTCGATGTGATGGGCAGAGAAGTAACAACTGTCGTTTCCGAGGATATGCCGGCGGGGAGTTATTCAAGACAATGGAACGCAACAGGAATTCCGAGCGGCATGTACTTCTATCGTCTGCAGGCAGGAGACTTCATGCAGACGAAAAAATTATTGCTTGTCCGATGAAACACGTTGATGCAACAGACACATAATGTCTGTGAAAAGGGCCGGGACCGTTTTCTAAAATTTTTAAAAAATTCACGCACAGTAATCGCAAAATATGATGCAGTGGTGGGCCAGTGACGGCGGACGGGGGGCTTCGTGGTCAGATCGCCAGAAGCAGCAGACCGCAATTCATGAAGTCCCGTGGAACCGGCGACAAAGTAAGGAACCCTTTAGGCCCCCCTGGAATTCACAAAAACACAAAAGCCCCAATCTTCATCAGATTGAGGCTTTTTTTGTGCACCCGCCGTGATTCGAACACGGAACCCTCAGCTTCGTAGGCTGATGCTCTATCCAGTTGAGCTACGGGTGCATTACAACAGTGTTCTAAATATAAGACTTTATCGGAAAAAAAACAACTGAAAATTTATAAGAAAAGAAAAAAGAAAAAGGGCGAGATGAATCTCGCCCTACAAAAAGCAAAAACAACAACAAGGTGCAGCATTGGGCGAGCTAACAGACCGCCCTACAAAAAGATAAAATAACAAAAGATTAGTAGCGGTAGGAGAGGAAGGCGCGGGCGACGGTCTGCCTGTAGACCGCCGAGCCGAGCTGGCCGTACTCAAGGTTCAACTGCAGAAACTGTGATAGTTGGAACGCCGCCTTCGCACCGATGTTATTCGAATACACACCGCCCTGATTCGTGCCCGCCTCGGTGATCTCCGGGGTGAACCATCCGAAGAATGTATACGAAAGGGATACTCCCGCCGATGTCGTGAAGAGTTCGGACGGCGTCCAGTACGGCGAGGACGTGGGATTGATGCGGCGCGTATCCTGATAGATCGAGCTCGCCTGCAGCATGATCTGCGGCTGGTTCTTGACGATCTTGAACGTGCTGATGAGTCCGGCTGTGCTCCGGAGGTTGTCGTCCGTATACGACTCGAACTCGGCGAGACCGGAGATGCTCCAACGCGTCGTGGTCTGCCAGTAGAATTCGCCGCGACCATTTGCCGTATAGAGCCTCTGCCGCAGCGCCTGTATGCCTTCAACGGTTTCGGTGCGGCCGGCGGTGACTGTGACGGTCAGGTTGTCGCCGAATGTTTGAAGCAGCCGGCCCATAACGGTTATAGGAATCCAGTCGGATTCGTACCGCGTCGCGAACGCCTCGAGCGCGAGCGTCGTCTTCCTGCCGAGCCGTAACTGTGTGCCGAGTCCCGCGCCGTAGCCGAGTGCCGAGAGTCCCAGCCGGTTGTCGTGCACACGTTCGCGGCGCAGTTTAAGAGAATAATCCGCCGTATGCGTCTGCAGCACTTCGATGCTCACGGGGAGCTGCTCGCGCGTGAGGTCGTTCGAATCGTCGATATATTCGTACGCCGATGTGAAGAGGAGGCCGTGCTCGCGTCTGACGGATGCGAGATAGTCGCGCGCGTCCTTGTCGCGCGGCTGCAACTCGAGGATGCGTTTGTAGGCGGCGCGTGCGTCGAACCAGTTGTCGTTTGCGCGGTCAGTCTCCGCGGCGAGGCGGAGTGCCTCGAGGTTCCTCGGATCGAGGCGGAGGATGCGCCTGCTTTCGAGCGCCGCATCTTCCGGACGCTGATTCCAGGAATACAGCCGCGCCAGTTGCATGCGCGAGGGGAGCGAATCGGGTTCGGCATGCACGATGCGTTGGTAGACGGGAATCGCGTCGGCCTGTCTGTCCTGGTTCAGCAGCAATGCGCCGTACTGTTTCAACGCCGCCACGTCGCCGGGCCTCTCCGCGATGATCTGCCGGAGCATGCGCGCGGCTTCGTCCGGTTCGTTTGCCGCGATGTATTCCTGGACTGCCTTCTCGGCGACGCTGCTGTCCGCACTGTGCATCGCATAGAGATGTTCGTACTGGCGAGCCGCTTTCCCGTGATAATTATTCCACACGTAGAGTTCGGCGAGTGTGGCGCGAAGCGACGGCTTGCCGGGCAGCCGTGCGACAAGATCCTCGTAGAGCGGGATCGCTTTCACTTGTTGTTCGTTCGCCACATAGAGTTCCGCAAGCTCCTGCTTTGCCGCCTCATCATTCGGGCGGGCGTCGACGTACCCCGCGAGCGCGCGGGCGGCGTCGGCGGGCCGATCGGACCACGTGTAGAGCTGCTGCAGGTCTCGCCATGCCCGTGCGTCGTTCGGATGGCGGAGCACGATCGATTCGTAGAGAGGGATCGCCTTTTCCTTCATGTCCATCGCAATATACTCGCGTGCGAGGGCTTTCACGTGCGTCGTATCGTTCGGATCAAGGTCGACGATGCGTTTGGCGGCCCGGGGGGATTCGGCGTCCTCCGCTTGCACCTGAGCCGCGCTCGATGGGGATGCCTCACGGGGAAGTTGCGTGCCGGATGGTCGCGCGGTTGTCGCACGACCGGGCAGAACGGATGCGAGATGTGTGGGGTACTGAATGCGCGCATCGGAACCAGCGCTGTACCGTGAATCGCCGGCAAGGTATAGGTTGGCCGGCGTCCCGGCGCGGTAGAGAATCGTCGGAAGGGAATCGCGCAATGCGAGGACGACCTCATGCTCCTTCGCCCGGACCACATAGTAGGTTGAGAATGCCAGCTCGTTCTTCTGCACGATCTCGCCGCCCTCACAGGAAACGACCTCGTTGCCGCGATCGAGGTGCAGCACGCAAAAATTCGGGACGGTGTTGAAACGAAGTGTGAGGCTGCGCCCGTCCGCCTTCACTGTCACCGAACTCGATTCGAATGTCCGGATGATGTCGTACGAATGCGCGTAATCGGTGAAGCGCAACCACGGGTAATGACGCTTCACGAATGCGATCCACAGCTCGAATTGATGGAGGATGCCGTTCTTCGCCGCTCCTCCGTGCCACAGCATATTTTCCGTCGTGATGTCTTCCCGTAGATTTTCGGCATAGCGGCCGGAGGTCGGTATGATGTCGTCGGGGTGCACGAAGTGCGTCCATGCGCCGACAGTGTGCAGCTCGGAGAGTGTGAGCAGACGGTTGAAATCGTCGTAGAGGAATCCGCTCGTGATGCGTGGAACGGACTTCAGCAGCGGATTCCACGGGTCCGTTCCGAATTCCCGGTTCTGCCCGAGGTCGAATTTCCCCATATACTGGCTGCCGACAACGCGGATCGAGGGGAAGATCTCCGTCAGTGCGTGCATGCCTGTGGAGTCGATGACGTTCATGGGCGGTATGTAGCTCAGCGGATCGGGTCCGAGGTTGTCGTACTGCCATCGGCGGCGGGAGGCGGAGAGCGACAGCTTCATGTTGTCCTTCGAATGCCAATTCGCGAGCGTGAGCGGCTGATGGTTTTGACCGTGGTACCCGACCTCGATATCCTGCTGCGCTTTGCGCGCGAGCCAGACAGCGGAGTTGATCTGTTTGCCGCCGAGCGTCACGGACGTCCGGACCCATTCGAGGAACGTGTATGGCGGCCTCGTCTGTTCGCCGTACCCGAAGATGAGCCCCGATGTGTATGCGATGCCGTACTTGCGGGCGAGTTTAAGCATGTCCGGGTACCACCGGAACGCATAGAACTCGGACATCGTCATGTTGAATTCGGTTTTGACGGGTTCGATCTTGATGTTCGGCGATGCGTTCGGAAAATCGTCGAGGCAGACGATGCCGAGGTTCAGGATGAGCGAGAACGCCATCGGCTGCACCGCCCCGAGCGAGGGAACGATGAATCCGCGGTAGATCTTTTCCGAGATGACGGTGCTGTTCCAGTAAATGACCCTGCCTCTTCCGTAGGAGTTCACCCAGGCCGCCGGAAACGTCGCATCCGCGGTCGTGGCGAACACCGACGCGGACGGGAGCACCTGCAGATCGTACGCGGATATGTCGGCGAGGATCGTTTCGTTGACGAATGTACCGTTGATGCCGGGGATGAGTTCCTGCGTGAAGCGCAGTCCCTTGCTTTTTCGTTCGGTCACGACGGGCGGTGTGGCGTTCCTGACGCCGAGGAGTGTGCGCAGGTTGGCGTTCCATCCCCTATAGAGCACTGCGAGGCCGCCGCCGTCGCGGACGTACCGGTTCAGGTCGTCGCATGCGGCCGGGTTCAGCTTCCAGAGCATTTCCGTTGCGGTGATGACGGAGAGGTACGCATCGAGCGGGGGAAGCGTCGCAGCCGACGCGAGGTTGTACGTCGTGTACGGAATGCGGTTATACTCCAGCGTGACGATGATCTGTTCGAAGCACGACAATGCGTACGCATCGCCTGCGTCGTAGACAACGAGTACCGACGATCGGGGTGGTTCGCCGGCGGCGAATGTGCCGGCGAAACACAACAGCAAGGAAATCCGGAGGAGAAGAACTTTCATGTGCTTCAATTACGCCTGTTCTGAAAAGCTGATCACGGCGTCTTCCATTGAGGGATAGAACGCAAGGTGTTTGTCGATCCGCGTGAGTTCGAAGATCTTCCTGACCTGTTCATTCGGCTCCGCGAATTTGACGACGGCGCCTTTCGAAAGGGCGAGCTTGTGGGCGTTGACGAGAACGCCGAGGCAGGAGCTGTCGATGAACAGCACGCCCCGCATGTCGACGAGTATCTTCTTCGCGCCGGTCTCGATCACCTGTTTCAATAGTTCGCGGAGCTGCGGCGCGATCGCCACGTCGAGTTCGCCTCCGGGGGCCACAATGTGAATGCTTCCAAGAGTGTGTACGGGACAGTCCATGCCTGATCCTTTGTCTTAACGTGTGAGTGGTTGATTCTGCAAGATGCTGAGCAATGCATCGACGACTGCGGGGTCGAACTGCACGCCGCGCCTGATGTGCATATCGTGAATGAACGCGGTCTGGTTCTTCAGGTGCTCCTGGAGCGTGCCGGACTGTATTTCGTCGTAATGTTCCGCAACGGCGAGGATGCGTCCCAAAAGGGGGATCGCGTCGGCGGCGAGGCCGGCGGGATACCCCCACCCGTCGAACCATTCATGGTGCGTCGCGATGGCGCGTGTGATCGCCGCGGGAATGGGGAGAACTTCCACGAGGCTCGATCCGATCGTGGGATGGTGGTAGTCGGCGCGGAAACCGGACTGCACCTCGACGACGCCGCACATGCCCACGTCGTGCACGAGGGCGGCGGTCTCAAGGTGCGAGAGATCGTCGACGCCGAGCTGCATGCGGCGTCCGATCACCTGTGCGCAGTCTGCAACGCGGCGCGAATGGCCGGCGCCGTACGGGGAGCGGACGTCGTACGACTCTGAGAGCGCCTTGAGCGTCGAGAGATAGCGTCCGGTGAATTCCTCGAACACATGTGAATTGTTGAGCACGAGCCGGATCTGGTCGCAGAAGTTGTTCAGGATCGAAAGGCTCGTGTCGTCGAACGATGTGCTCTTCGAAAAATTGATGAGGGCGAACACGCCGTGGAGTCGGCCGTGCTCCACGAGCGGGACGGCGAGGATGGACTTCACCCCATGCTTCGTGATGAAATCGAAATCCTGCAGGATCAGCGTCTCATCCGTTCCGGGGGACCATTCGAAGAGCCCGTTGTGCGGCGACAGGTTCAGTTCAGCCAGGAAGTCCTTCGACAGATTTTTCGCCGCCCGGATGGTGAGCGTGTTATCGCGCGCGATGGCGACGAATCCCGCCTCCGTTCGCGTCGATGTGAGCGCGAGCTCGAGCAGGAGAGAGACGAACCGGTTGACCTCGAGCGCGGAGCCGAGGATCTTCTGCGTCACTTCGGCGCGCGTGGCGGCGGTAGTCGCTTGTTCCGCGAGCCTTGCATGTTCCTTCACCCGCTGCACCACACCGGTGGCGCCGAGCGCGAACGCGCGGAGCGAATGCTGCAGGTCCCTGCCGAGGTTCCTTTCCAGGAGCGGACCGGCGAGCACACAGCCGTGAAACTGATCGTTCCCCTCTGTCAGCGGCAGGACGAGGAATGAGCCAGCCCACTCGTTCGAAAATCCATGCCTGCGATAATGCGCATCCATGGGGAGACGGATCTCCGGACTCTGCAGAAGTTCAATCGTCTCGGGCTGCGTGGAGAGATCCTTCTGAAGATCGATCTCGGCGTGGAAACGCAGGTCCATGAATTCGAGGATCATCTCTGCATCGGACGATATCGGCAGGTAGAGATAATACGCCGACGCGCCCACGAGCGAATGGAGATGGTCCAGCAGCGCCCGGAACGCGTCCTCAGGCTGGAGCTTTTCGAACTGCGTCGTGCCGATCGCATGCCAGAATCCGGCGTCGAAGGACGACTGCTGCCGATGAAAGAGCGACATGAATGTGTTCGTGCCCATAAATGATATACAGCGATTAAGGCTGCAGATGCAGCATTTCCTTGACGATTCGTGTGATTTCTGTCGGGTTGAACGGTTTCATCAGACAGATGTCGGCGCCCGAGTCGAGCGGCGTCTCATCTGCCGTGGCCTGATCGCGGGCCGTCAGCATGATGATCTTCAGGCCTGCGAATTCCGGCGCGCCGCGCAGGTCGCGGCAAAGCTCAAAGCCATCCTTTTTCGGCATCATCACATCGGTGACGACGAGATCCGGTTTCAGCTCGCGCGCCTTCTGAAGGCCCTCCTCGCCGTCGACGGCGGTATACACGCGGCACCCGGTGCGCTCGAACAGGAACGCAAGCACACGCCGGATGTTGCTGTCATCATCTACAAGAAGAATTGTTTTTTTGATCATGAAAAGAAATTCCCTTACCGTGCTTTCAGGACGACGAGCGTAACGTCGTCGTTCTGTGAAGCGCCATGATGAAAAGCGCCTATGTCCTGCAGGATGTCCCGGAGGATCTCATCGGCGTGCAGCGAGGCGCTGCCGTTGAGGCGGCGTGCGAGTCTCTCGATGCCGTAGAGCACTCCGGCGTCGTTCCGGCTTTCGATGATGCCGTCCGTGTAGAGGACGAGCACATCGCCGCGTGCGAGCGTGTGTTCGCCATGTCCGTACGATTCGCCGGGAAACAGTCCGACGGCCATGCCGCCCTGATCGAGCAGATCGATGGACCCAGTGGCTGCGCGCCACAGCATACCCGGAGGATGACCGGCATTCACCGAGCGCAGCGTGCGCGTGGCGTTGGTGTACGACACCATGAGCAGCGTTGCGAACAGTTCGCTCTCCTGAGTATCCTCGCAGAGCAGTTCGTTCGTGTCGCGTATACTCTCCTCGAGCCGCGTGCCGCGACGGCATTCGGACCGGAGGATGCTCCGGAGCGATGCAAGGATGAATGCCGCCCCGAGGCCATGCCCGGCAACATCGGCGACGCCGATGGCCCACTCGTCGGGACCGATCGGCAGGAACGTGAAGAGGTCGCCGCCGACTTCCGTCGCCGCAAGACATCGCGC
>JAVBYH010000009.1 GCA_030824175.1 Bacteroidota bacterium
ACACCGTCCAAACCGTCTTTTGCGAAGATCATCCTGTACCCGAAACGGGGAAACATCTCCGCCGCGACTTCCCGTATCGAGTCCTCATCCTCGATGAAGAGGATCGTTTCGCTCCCCCCGCGCACGGGCGCCGGCGATTGCAGCGGATGGAGGGCGAGCACCTCCTTCGTGCTGATAGGAAGATAAATATCGAACAGGGTGCCCGATCCGGGCGCGCTCGTAAGGTCCGCGAATCCCGCATGGCTCTGGATGATGCCGTTCGTGACGGCAAGACCAAGACCCACACCCTGTCCCTTCACTTTTGTCGTGAAGAATGGATCGAAGATGCGTTTCTGTACCGATTCCTCGATACCGATGCCGTTATCCTGGACCGAAACGAGCACATAGCCGTGTGCGTCGGCCTTCGGAAATCGCGAGCGCAGGATGTCGCCCGTCGCCACAGACGTGCCGAGACGGATTGTGCCTCCCCCGGGCAGGGCGTCGCGCGAATTCAGGCAGAGGTTCAGGAGCATCTGGTGAAGCTGTCCCTGGTCGCCGATGATGGGGGGGAGCCCCTGTGCGAGCTCCAGCATGAAGACGATCGTCTTGGGGAATGTCTCCTCCAACAGTTCGATGAGATCGAGGATCACGCTGTTCATGTCGACAGCCTGATGCCGTATGTCCGTCTGTCCGGCCACTGCAAGCAGCTGCTTCACGACGTTCGTGCCGCGCTCCGAAGCCATCGCGATAGCCGCGACCCTTCGCTGCAGCATCTCCGGCCCCGGCTCCGCGTTCGCAAGGATGTCCGCATTCCCGACGATGACCCCGAGAATGTTGTTGAAGGCGTGGGCGATCCCCGATGCGAGCGTGCCAACGGATTCCATGCGCTGCGCCCTGACAAGCTGCCGTTCCAATCTCCGCCGCTCCTCCTCGCGGCGCTTGGACTCGGTAATATCGATCGCAATGCCTCCGATAAGCCGCTGCCCCGACGACGTCCGGAAGGGGAACTTGAAACTGTTCCAGCAGTAGTGCTTCCCGCCGATGTCGAAGACCTCCTCCCGCATCTCCGTCGGTGTATTCGTGATCTGCACCTCGAGGTCGTTCTTCCGCAGCTGTTCCGCCACCTCAAACGGAAACAAGTCGAACACCGTCTTCCCCACAATGTCATCGCGCTCGTGTCCGTAGACATCCTCCCAGGCCTTGTTCACGTACAACAGGCGGCCGTCCAGGTCTTTCACCCATGCGATAGCCGGCGTCGCATCCATGAAGGCGTTGAACCGCTCCTCGCTCTCATGCCGCGCCTTGTCCGCCGAGAGACGATCGCCGATGTTCATCGAGACGATGGCGACGCCGACGATCGCGTGCGAGGCGCCGACCATGGGATTGTACCGTGTCTCGAAATACTGCCGCCCGTTCTCTCCGTACTCCTGTATGACCACATGCCGCTTCCCGGTGAGCGCAATGTCGATGTTCGCCCTGATCCTTCCGGCATCCTTCGCTCCGGTGATGCACTCGAAGATATTTTTTCCCATCTGCGGTGTCGTCCCGTACTCCCGCTCCACGGTCATCCGGTGCGCCGTGTTGAAGTAGACGTAGCGGTACATCGTGTCGACGCCGCAGATGATGATGTCGCCCATGCCCTGGACGCTTGCATCAATGAGGGCCTGTGCGTCCGGCGCCTCTTCTGTTCTCTGTGCCGATGTCCCGTGCGAATCCTGTATGTCCATGACGTTCGTCCTTCTGTCGGGAGGTGAGGTGGTGTGGATCGGTCCGTCGTCTCTGCGCAGCAGCTACCCCGTGTGTATGCTCCGGCTGCGGCGTATGATGTCGTGATGCTGCTCGAACACGCGAAGGGGGAGCGCGACGGTGAATGTCGTGGGCCCGTTCTCAACGCTCTCCACGGAGATCGAACCCTGGAGGGAGTCGACGCAGCGTTTCACGATGGACAGACCGAGCCCCGTGCCCGGGATGGTCCCCGTGTTCGGGGCCCGGAAAAACGGCTCGAAGAGACGCTCGCGCTGGTCCGAGGGAATGCCGATGCCCCGGTTCTCCACGCGGAAGACGCCTTTTTGTCCGTCGATTGTCACATCGAAATGGATGGTCGTATCGGCGAACGAGTATTTCACCGCGTTCGACAGGAGGTTCGTAAAGATATAGCGCAGAAACTTGTTGTCCACGGACACGAGCGCGCTTGTGACGGTGGACGAGAACTCGATGGCTTTTTGCGCCGGCGCGCACGCCTGGATCTCGTCCTTGATCATGATGCAGAAGCTGACGAGCTCAAACGTGTTCGGGTTCACCGTGAGCCGCCCCGTTTCCATCTTGTTGAGGAAGAGCGCATCGGAGATCATCTCGATCATCGTCTCCACGGCACGCTTGATCTTTTGCAGGTGCGCGTTCACCTTTTCCTCGCTCCACGATTTTCGGAAGAGCTCCAGGAGCTCGGCGGAGGAGAGAATCGCCGTGAGGGGTGTCTTGTACTCGTGCGATACCATGGAGACAAACCTGGACTTCAACTCGTTCAGTTCTTTCTCCCTGGCAAGGGCGGCACGGATCTCCTCCTCTTCCTTGCGCAGCTCGGTGATGTCGCGGAGGACATTGACGATGAACGGCTTGTCGTGCTCGTCGAAATAGATGTCCTTCTTCACGAGAATGCGCCGCTGCATCCCGTCCTTCCGGCTCATGAACTCTTCGATGAGGAACTCGCGCTGCTTCTCGAGCACGGCGTCGTCGCCCGACGCAATCATGTCCGCCACGTCTTCGTCGAAGAGTTCGCGGTCCGTGTGGCCGATGATCGCCTCGCGCGGGATGCCCGTGAACTCGACGAACGAATCGTTCACGAGAACATAGCGGTGGCTGCTGTCCTTGACGCAGACGAGATCGCCGAGGGCATCGAGGATCCGTTCGAAGAACTGGCGTGAGAGTTTCCAGGCCCGCTCCTCGGCGAGAACATCCGTCACATCCTGCACATATCCGCAGACGAGCGGCGGGAGGTCCTTGCGTCGGATGGGAAACTTCATTGTCAGATACGCCCTGTCGTTGATCGTGTCAAGATATTCCTTCGGCGCCGTATTCTTCAGGACGTCGAAGTCCTGCCGGTCAAAGACCTCGCCGAGCGCGGGTCCCCAGATCTCGGTGTTCGATTTGCCGATAAGCGAATTCGGATTCATGCCGAACATTGTCTCGAAATTTCTGTTCGCCATGAGCATGCATGCGCGGGCGTCCTTGATATACATCACAATGGGACAATGGTGGAGGAAGTCGCGGATCCATTCCTCGGAGTCGATGCGCTCGCGCATCTCCGCCGACAGGCGGATGTTCATGGAGTCGAGTTCCGCCAGCCTGTCGTTGAGGCGGTTCTCGAGCGCCGCGTTGAGGAGCGTATTCTTTTCCTCGATGCGTTTCCGCGACGTGATGTCGCGCGCGATAATGAGGAGGAATTTCTTCTCCTCGTCGCCGGGGAACGGCGATGCGAGCAGTTCGAGCCACACGACGCGATCGTCCCACATGCGCAGCTGACGCTCGAGCATCACGACGGACGCATCCTCGGTGGTGAGCCGGTCATTGACCATGTTGAAGAATGAACGCTCCTCGGCGGCGTACACGATCGTGGACGGTTTTCCGATGAGCATCTCGCGCGGCATTCCGGCCAGCGTGCAGAATGCGTCGTTCACCATCACGGTGATGCCCTGTTCGTCCACAAGCTTCATTCCGTCGAGCGAACGCTCCCACAGAAGCCTGAACTTGCGTTCGGACGCCTCGAGCAGGTCTTTCATCCCGATATGCCATGCGACCTCCTCATGAAGAGCCTTGTTCTTCCGGTGCAGGACGGAGGTTCGTTCGCGGACCTGCTTTTCGAGATGACGTTTGGCGTCGGCGGCCTCCATCTCCATCCGTTTGCGCTCCGCGATGCTGCGGACGGACACGCAGAATCCGTACTGGGCTCCGTCCGCGCCGAACATCGGGTGAAAGTCGAGCTCCACGAATACACGGTTGCCCGTCTTTGTGAACATCTGCATTTCGATATCCAGCGCCTCGCCTCCCCTGAGCGCTTCGGCATACGCCTGATTGAGCACGCAGCGGTCTCCCGCATCCACCAGTGAGGAGGGAAAATCGGGAAGGGCAAAGCACTCATGCGACGAGTATCCCGTCAACGCTTCGACGGCCTTGTTGATCCAGAGCAGCATCCCGTCCTGGTCGAACCACATCTTCACGTCGCGGCTGTATTCGGCGATCGTGCGGAACGCGTCGGCCCCGTGCATGCCGCCCGGCCCCTCAATCCGGTCATTGGCGGACAGGCGTGTGATGAGACAGGACACGGAGGTGCTCCCGTCGCGCGCGGCGCTCCGCGCATCGATGCGGATCGCTGACTCGGCTCCCGTGACGGCGATCAGGGGAACGTTCATTGCATGCGCGCCCGGGGCGTGTCGCACGTGATGGATGAAGGAGAGGAATTTTTGGTGGAATCTGTCGGGAAGGAACGACACGAAGGCGATGCCCTGCAGGGCGCGCGCCTCCGTCTGTACGAACGCAGCGAACGCATCGTTCGCTGCAAGGATCATGCCGTGACGATCCAATGCGCAGAAACCGTTGGACGACAACGAGGCCGCCTCGCGCAGACGCGCGTTCTCCTCCGCAAGCCTGTCGTATTCATGCTGGAGGAGACTCACCTGGCGGCGCAGACGCGTGCTGCGCTCATCTCCCGCGGTCGGGGCGGCATCCGCCACTTCGGCCGGGACGAACAGCGTCGGGTGTTGCACTTTCCCCCTGGCGGGGGGAAGGGTTTTTCGACTCATTGGTTCGGGCCCTCCCTCTGTCTGAAACACAGAATGGATGCACTCAACAACGAAATTATTTTACAAAGGCTGTGTCGATCGCGTCGATGATGATCGGCTGCCTGCCACGCGCGGTCCGCACCCAGCGGGGCACGGCATCGGCCAGGATGATCACGACGCTTACCATGATCACCCCCGTGAGCGAGAGGCTGATGATTCCCTGGACCTGCGTCTTGGCAACACCGATCTGCGGCCAATAGATGTTCATCATGTTCGTCCACCCGGCCGTGAGCGTCGTCGCACCGACAAACACCATGGGCAGGATCGTGACCCATGCGTAGCGGATCTTGCCGCGATTGATGATGAAGGACGTGCCCACTGCAAGCGCCAGCGTCGCCAGAAGCTGGTTCGCCGTTCCGAACATCGGCCAGATGGAGGAGACGCTTCCGGTGTAGATGAAGTATCCCCAGGCGAAGACAATGATGAAGCTGGCGATCAGATTGCCGGGAAGCCAATTCGTCTGTCCGAACGGGGCGTAGACCTTGCCCAGCGCTTCCTGAAGGATGAAGCGCGCGATGCGTGTGCCCGCGTCGATCGTGGTGAGGATGAAGAGCGCCTCGAACATGATGGCGAAGTGGTACCAGTACGACATCAAACCGGTAAGTCCGGGTATGGCCGAGAAGATCTGCGCCATGCCGACGGCAAGCGATACGGCGCCTCCGGTCCTGCCGACGATGTTTTCGCCGACCTCCGCCGAAAGCGCGACGATGTTCGAGTCGACGAAACCCATCGAGGTGAACATGGGAACGAGGGCCTGGAATTTTTCAACGGGCACGTTGATCGCAAAATAATCGAGCGGATAAAGGCTGCACGCAGCGATCAGGGCGAGGATGCTGACCACGCCCTCCACCAGCATCGAGCCGGCGGCGATCACGCGCACGTCGGATTCGCGCATGATCATTTTCGGAGTCGTCCCCGAACTCACAAGCGCGTGGAATCCCGAAATCGCGCCGCACGCGATCGTGATGAAGAGGTACGGGAAGAGCGTGCCGGGAATGATCGGGCCGCCGCCGTCGATGAATGTCGTGAAGGCGGGCATCCGAAGCGTGGGCGCCACGACCATGACGCCGATCGCGAGCATCCCGACAACGGTGATCTTCATGATGGAACTGAGATAATCGCGCGGCGACAACAGCAGCCACACCGGCAGCACCGAGGCGCAGAAGCCGTAGCCGGCGAGCAGGAGCGTCAGCGTCTGGTGGTCGTACGTGAACCACGACGCAAACGGCGAGTCGGGAATATACCGCCCGTACACAACGGCCATGGTCAGCAGGATCACGCCCATGATCGTGGCTTCAACCGTCTTCCCTTTCCTGAACTGGAACATCCATACTCCCATGAACAACGCGATGGGGATGGTGGCAGCGATCGTGAATGTGCCCCACGAACTCTCGGAGAGCGAGTTCACAACGACAAGCCCGAGGCCGGCGAGTGCAACGACGATGATGATGAGCACGGCGATCGACGCCACGACACCGGAGACGCTGCTGATCTCGGCCTTCGCTATCTGCGCAATGGACTTGCCGTCGTGGCGGATGGAGGCGGTCAGGATCACCATGTCGTGAACCGCCCCGGCGAGCACACAGCCGAAGACCATCCACATGAAACCGGGAAAATAACCGAATTGCGCCGCAAGCACCGGTCCAACGAGCGGTCCGGCGCCGGCGATGGCTGCGAAATGATGGCCGAACAAGATCCATTTGCCCATCGGATAATAATTCTGACCGTCATAGAGGCGGCTCGCAGGCGTGATGCGTTCGTCGTTGAGAACGGCAATCTTGGCGGCGATGAAACTGTAATAAAACCTGTACGCGATGGCGAATATTGCGAGTGCGGTGACGACGAGTGCAACCGAATTCATTACAAGCTCCAATCAATTTTTGCTTATTAAACACCGTTGACCTAATTAACACTGGAATCTACTCGAAGATTTCCGCAAATGCAACAGTATTCCGCCTCCGCTCCGCTTCCTATTCACCTTCTATGACAACATCCCGCAGTACAAATTCCTGTCCCTGAACGGTGACCTGGAGGGCCTTTACGACTGTCATCTTCGGCGAGAGCCCGTCGAATGCGAGGCCTACCTTCACGGGCACGTTCGAGGCAAAGTCCGATCTGAAATATGTGCCCTCGCGCTTCGAACCCACGCTCATCTGATGGCAGCGGGAAATGTTTCCCTCGACGTCCACGACCTGCGCGCGCTCCATCGAGAGCGTCTTCGTGATGTCGTTCTCGTTCGTCGCGATGAATGCGAACACGAGCTCGTTGCCGGAGAACGAGCACTTCTTCAGTGTCACAACGAACCCCTGAATCTTGAATCCCGCTGTTCCCCCGGTCGACGGCGGCTGTGTGTCGGCGGACTTCCCGACATATTTTTCAACGATGCGTTCCTTCACGACAACGACGGTGTCGGGCTTCGCGGGCTTGCGCACACGAATCGGTTTTCCAAGGAGCCTGTCCGTCGTCTCGTCCGAGGGGAACGTGACGGACGCCGCGGCGATCTCCGCACCGGTCATGGCATGGATGAGCCTGACCGAAATCTTGATGTCGTCTCCCGATTCCTTGATCGCCCCGTAACAGTATGATGTCGGAGTATCCTGAGCCGATCGGTAGATGTCCTGCGAGATTTCGTCGAGCACGCCGAAGTCGAAGGGTGTGTTGAATGAGAAACCGCGCTTCTCCAGCACGTCGTCGACGCGCTGCTGGTCGATGATCTTCGTCGAAGGTTTGGATTTCAATGCGTCGGTGAGGGCCTCCGTGAGGTAGGCGCCAAATGTGGATCGGGGAATGTTCACCGTCATGAAGTCGCCCACGGCGATATCCTGCGCGCCGGCCCGGGCATATGCCTTCTGCAGTTGCGCCGCGAGCTTCGCCGAGGCGTCGTCCACGCTGTTGGCGGACGCGGGTTGATACATCAGTGCACAGACAGCGAGCAAGACGGGTAGTAGTCGTTTCATGAGCCTCTCCTGTTGGTTGGTGAACGAAGCAGCACAGCGAAAAACACACCCGGCAGATCGACCCGCGGCCGAGCTACGGAATGGACACGGTGAACAGTTCTGTGTGGGACTCGGCACGGATCTCGTACGCGGCGAGGGCCGCGGGCACCAGCACCGCGTCTCCGCGTTTAAATGTCTCGCGTCCGGTGCCCCACGTCATTGTCACGCCGCCTTCGGTGACGAGAATGATCTCGATGCCGGTGCGCCCGGCCCGGTTCACGCGGCCGGAGATGTTCAAGTTGCGGCGCGAGAGCGCAAATTCGGAAACGGGTGCGGCGTAGTCCGTTGCGGCCGCGGTTCTGGCGGGAGCCAGAATCTTCGGCTCGGCGCATTCGTACGTGAGGATGTCGCAGAGCGTCTCGACATCCGTGAATTTCGGCGTCAATCCGGCACGCACCACATTATCGGAATTGGCCATGCATTCGACGATGGTGCCTTTGAGATAGGCGTGGGGAATGCCCGCACCGATGAAGAT
>JAVBYH010000249.1 GCA_030824175.1 Bacteroidota bacterium
GGTTCAGCCTGTGATTCACGGTGACGACGACGACGTCTCCACGCCTGCAGAGGCGCACGCCGTCCGTGAGATCGTCGTTGCCTGTGCCGTTGCTGTATGCGCCGCCGTGAAACCAGACCATCACGGGCCGCTTCGCACGGTCCCTGAGCGCCGGTGTCCACACATTCAGCGTGAGGCAGTCCTCGCTCTCCACCAGGCTCTTCCGATCGGCATCCGGTCTCGGCTTGGTCTGCTGCGGAGCGATCGCTCCGTACTCCACGCAATCGCGTACGCCGCTCCATGCCGGTGCGGGAACCGGCGACTTGAAACGCCGCGCCGCCGTGTTGGCGCCGTAGGGAATATTCTTGAACGCGCGTATGCCTTTGTCGACGTATCCACGGACAGCGCCGGAAGTCGTCGAAGCGATTGGCGGCGCCTGTGCCGGCTGGGACGCGGCGAACGGAAAAGAACCGAAGAGGCAGAGCAAGGATGCAACGAGCGAGTGCGTGATGGTCATGGCTGTCGGCGATTGTATGGGCATGCGAACGTGTTGTCGATACAATCTATGCAGAGGGGAAGCGATATGAAAGTATTTTTTTCCTATATTGTCCCGTTATCGTCCTTACTCACGCACTCCTAAGGGTCCGTTCATGAAGAAACTACACATTGCCCTCATCGCTTTCATGCTCGCCCTCCCGGCCGTGTGTGCCGCGTGGGAGAATCCCATTGTTGTCGGGACCACCGCACGCTTCACGGTCATCACGCCGGGGTGCATACGGATGGAATACTCGGCGTCCGGCACATTCGTCGATGCCCGCTCGCTCTTCGCGGTGAACAGGTCGGCGCGGTGGAACGGCTTTACGCTCACGCGCGCCGGCGGAACGACGACGATTGAAACGCCGAAGCTGAAGCTCGTGTACCGGGCCGACGGCCGGACCTTCTCCGCAAAGAATCTCGAGATCATTGTGAAAGCAGCCACGGGCCGCACGCGGTGGACGCCCGGCATTGCGAACAGGCACAATCTGGGAGGCACGAACCGCACGCTCGACGGCGTTGTCGAGGAGGTGCCGATCCAAAACGGACTGCTCTCGCGCGACGGATGGTACATGCACGACGACAGCCGCAGGCCGCTCCTCACGGGCGACTGGCAGATGCAGCGACCCGCGTCGTCGGGCACCGACTTG
Organism: Bacteroidota bacterium; assembly: GCA_030824175.1. Classification (GTDB taxonomy): domain Bacteria; phylum Bacteroidota; class Ignavibacteria; order UBA10030; family UBA8401; genus CAISDA01. The sequence continues at coordinate 1,164 of JAVBYH010000249.1, forward strand.
TATTTCTTCGCGTATGGAACGGACTACAAGGCCGCGCTCAAGGACCTCGCGGCGATAAGCGGAGGCGTCCCCCTCCCGCGAAAGTACGCGTTCGGCTCGTGGTATTCCCGGTACTGGCCCTATACGTCCGATGAATACCGCGAGATCGTGGAGGAATACGACAGGAACGATTTCCCGCTCGATGTGATGGTGATGGACATGGACTGGCATAAGGACGGGTGGACAGGCTGGTCGTGGAACCGAAAGCTCCTGCCCGATGCCGAGGAACTCCTGACATGGTTCCACACGAAAAATCTCGCCGTGACACTGAACCTGCATCCCGCGGACGGGGTCGGTCCGCACGAGGACATGTACGGCGCGTTCATGCGCGAGATGGGCGTGGACGTGTCGAAGCATCCGGACAGCGTGCTGTCGTACGATGCCGCGAACAAAAAATATATGGAAACGCTGCTGCGCCACACGCACGATCCCCTCGAGGATGCGGGTGTGGATTTCTGGTGGCTGGACTGGCAGCAGTTCGAGAAAACGCGGGGGAATCCGGAACTGAACAATCTGGAATGGCTGAACGGCCTGTATTTCAAACAATCGCAGCGAAAGGGGCGGCGCGGCCTATCGTTCAGCCGCTGGGGCGGATGGGGCGATCATCGCAATCCGATCCATTTTTCCGGCGACGCCGGATCGAAGTGGCCGATGCTCGAATTTGAAGTGCCCTTCACGACGGCCGCCGGCAATGTCGGGTGTTTCTTCTGGTCGCACGATATCGGCGGGCACATGGGAGGATTCTTCCCGGAGACGAACTGCCGGTGGAACCAGTTCGGCGCGGTGAGCGCGGCGCTGCGGGTGCATTCCACGCGCGACGCGACGATGGACAAGCGGCCGTGGATCCGCGACAGCATCTACACCGTCTCGCAGCGCATCGCGTTTCACCTCCGGTCCGAGCTGTTCCCGTACATCTACAGCAGTGCACGGCGTTCGGTGACGGAGATGATACCGTTGACTGCGCCGATGTATATCGACCACCCGGAGAAGGACATCGCCTATGAGGTGCCGCAGGAGTACATGTTCGGCCCCGCGCTGCTCGCCGCGCCGATCTCGTCGCCTGGCATCGGGCCGGGGAAGGTCGCCGCGCAGCACGTATGGTTCCCGGCCGGCACGTGGTATAACTGGTTCACGGGCGAGCGGTACGACGGTTCGGAGAAGATCCACAGCGTGCTTGCGGACATCAACGAGTTCCCCCTCTACGCAAAGGCCGGCGTGCCGGTGACACTTCAGCATTATACGAAGCGCATGGCGAGCGAGCCGCTGAAGGAGGTCGTGATCAGGACGTTCCCCGGCACGAGGGGGGCGCGGACCTCCGCGGCGCTCTATGAAGACGACGGCGTCTCCCGCGCCTATGAAACAGGCAATTGTGCAATAACGGCTATAACGTATGAACGCGCCGGAGACCGGCACACGGTCACCGTTGGGCCCGCGCAGGGCCGGTACGACGGACAGGCGGCGTCGCGGTCGTACGTGATCGAAATCCCGTGCACGCGTCCGACGGCCGCCGCGACCGTGAATGGTGTTGATGCGGAGTGCACGTACGACGTCCGCCTGCAGATGAATCGCGTGACGACGAGAGGTTTTTCCGTCGGCGATCGAGTCGTTGTCACCGTCACCGCTGCGGACGCCGACCCGTCGGTCGCGCGGTCGGCGGCCGAAATACGGAGAATGGCGGCCGTGCTGGGGAAGGGCGCGCCGACCGGCGGCAGAATCGACGACGCCGCGATGACCGCGCTGATGGAACAGCTGCCCGCCGGGAGCGCGGACAAGGCGGCGGCCCTCATGCGTGGAATTACTGTCAAACCGAAGATCGGACGCGTGGAGGTGATACGCGGCGCCGATTCGAAAACGGAGGGCGCATTTAAACTTTCAATCGAGGATGTCTTTGGCCGCGAGAACACGCGTGTGCTCGACCGCACGTTCACACTTGCGAAGGGTGCGCGCATTTCGCTCCCCGTCCCGGAACAGCGCGTCGAACGCCTGGGCGTGACAACGGTCCGCTTCCTGACGCTTGACTATGCGTCGGGAGGGAAAAAATATTCGGTGCGCGAAAAGATCGCCGAGAAGGAATCGGCCGTGCGGCACTGGAACCTCATCGGACCGTTCCCGTTCGACAAGCGCCAGGGCATCGCGGATGCCGTTTACGGTCCCGAGCAGGAATCGGTCTTCCCGATGGAGAAGACGTACGCCTCCGCGGGGGGCGCGGAGGTGCGATGGCAGAAGGGCGTGAGCGGACCGGAAGATGTCGTCGATCTCGGCGCATTGGTCAAGGGCACGGACTGCCTCGCCTACGCGCTCGTCTATCTCCGGTCCGATCGCCGTCAGCCGGTGAAATTCATGGCGAGCTCGGATGACGGGATAGAGATGTTCCTCAATGGCACGAAGATCCATTCGAACAATGTGATGCGCGGGATCGATCAGGGCACGGACCGCGTGGACGCCCAACTGCGGAACGGCGTCAATACGCTTCTCGTAAAGATCTCGCAGGGGGCAGGGGGCTGGGCGTTCCGCATCAGGGCCGAGACGGACATTCCGATCGAAAGCTCGGTGACACCGTTCAACTAACATTCTTTGAACAGCACAGGCAAAAGGACGGACACGATGGACAGACGAATATTTTTGACGACAACGTCATGCGCCGGTCTCGCGCTGACGGCGATCGGCGCCGGCACGGCGGGCGCAGAGGCACAGACGAAGAAACGCGCGGTCCGGCCGAAGCCGGCGACTGAAACGTTCACGCTGAACGAGCTGACTATCGGCGCGCTGCAGGAACACATGCGAAAAGGGACGATGACGTCGCGGTCCATCACGGCGCTCTACCTGAAGCGCATCGAGGCCATCGACGCGAACGGGATCCGGCTCAATGCCGTCATCGAGGTAAATCCCGACGCACTCGCGATAGCGGACAGCATGGACAAGGAACGGAAAACCGGCGCCGTGCGCGGTCCGCTGCACGGGATTCCCGTGCTCATCAAGGACAACATCAACACCGGCGACCGCATGATGACGACAGCGGGAGCGCTCGCGCTCGCCGGGAACAAGGCTGCACACGATGCGTTCATCATCGAACGCCTGCGGGCGGCCGGAGCTGTGCTCCTGGGAAAAACAAATTTGAGTGAGTGGGCGAATTTCCGGTCCACCAGGTCCACGAGCGGCTGGAGCAGCCGCGGCGGACAGACGAAGAATCCGTGCGTGCTGGATAGGAACCCCTGCGGTTCCAGTTCAGGCTCGGGCGCGGCGGTCGCCGCGAATCTCTGCGCCGTCGCCATCGGCACGGAGACGGACGGGTCGGTCATTGCACCGGCGTCCTTCTGCGGTATCGTGGGCATCAAACCCACGGTCGGACTCCTGAGCCGGAGCGGCATCATCCCCATCTCCAAGACGCAGGATACGGCCGGACCCATGGCCCGCACGGTGACCGACGCCGCGATACTGCTCGGCGCGCTCACCGGTGTCGACGCCGGCGATGCCGTCACGCGCGAGAGCACAGGGAAGGCGCACGCCGATTATACGGCCTTCCTCGACGTGAACGGCTTGAAGGGGAAACGAATCGGCATCGAGCGGTCGTTCCTTAAAGGGCATGAAGGCGTCGTCGCCGTCTACCGCCAGGCCATCGCTGCGATGACGAAGTTGGGGGCCGAGATCGTCGAGGTCGGGCTGATGGATGCATGCAAGGACCTGGGCGACGCCGAATCGGCCGTGCTCAAGTATGAATTCAGGGACGGCGTGAACGCCTACCTTGCGAAGGCCGCCGCGCCGGTGAAGTCGCTCGCGGAGGTGATTGCGTTCAACCGCGGGCACGAGGCCGAGGCGATGCCGTATTTCAAACAAGAGACGCTTGAATCGTGCGAGAAAAAGGGCGGCCTCGACAGCAGGGAGTACACAGACGCGCTCGCGAAGTCGACATCGGCGCGCGGCATCATCGACGGGATACTGATGGAGCACCGTCTCGACGCGATCTGCGGAACGAGCATCGGGCTGCCGAACTGCATCGATCTTGTGAACGGCGATTACGACACGGGATTTTATTTTTGTCCTCCCGCGGCTATGGCGGGATATCCTCACATCACCGTGCCCATGGGAACGGTGCACGAGCTGCCCCTCGGATTGTCGTTCATCGCCGGCGCGTACGGCGAGCCGGCGATTCTCGCCGCGGCGTATGCGTACGAACAAGCGACGAAAAAACGGGCGGCACCAACATTCATTCCGTCGCTCAATCCTGCATAGTGCTTGGATTATGCGCATGTAGGGCGAAACGGCGTTTCGCCCCGGTTCAAATATCGAACGATCATTCGGCAGGGCGAAATATCATTTCGCCCTACAAAAAAAAATACCTATGATACGAAGAAAATTTATTGTCGACAATTCGGTGCTGCTGGCCGGGCTCTCACTGCTTCCGGCGGCAGCCGTTCCCGCGCCGGCGTTTGCCGCTGAGCGGTTTCCCTCGCGCCGGCCGGCCCCGCACGCGCGCACGTTCAGGAGCGAGGCCGTCGAGGCGCAGATCGCCGAAATACGAAAGGCGATCGCCGACGAGGAGCTTGCCTGGATGTTCGAGAACTGTTATCCGAACACGCTCGATACGACGGTCGACCACGAGGTCATCGACGGGAGGCCGGACACGTTCATCATCACCGGCGACATCGACGCGATGTGGCTGCGTGATTCCACGGCGCAGGTATGGCCGTACATGCCCCTCATTAACAATGATGAGCGCCTCCGCGCGCTCATTCACGGGCTCGTGAACCGGCAGGTGCAGTGCGTCCTGAAGGATCCGTACGCAAACGCCTTCTATAAGGATCTCTCGAAGGAGTCCGAGTGGAAGAGCGACAAGCCGAGCCCCATGCCCGGCGTGCATGAACGCAAATGGGAGATCGATTCGCTCTGCTACGTCGTCCGCCTCGCGCACAGATATTATGGGCTCACCGGAGACGCATCCGTGTTCGATGCCTCGTGGGACAAGGCGATGCGCCTCATCGTCTCGACGTTCCGGACGGAGCAGCGGAAGGACGGCGCATCGCCGTACTCCTTCGAGCGCCAGGGCTCCAACACGATCGACGCGCCGCCCCACCTTGGGGCGGGAAACCCGGTGAAACCCGTCGGCCTCATCTGTTCCATGTTCCGCCCGTCGGACGACGCGACATGGCTCCCGTTCCTCATCCCCTCGAACATCTTTGCCGTCGTCTCGCTGCGCCAGCTTTCCGGCATTTACCGGACGGTGCTGCACGACGCGGCGTTCGCCGTGGAGTGCTCCGCGTTTGCAAACGAAGTGGACGCGGCAATCACCCGCTATGCGGTGGGACCGCACGGCGACTTCGGTACGATCTACGCGTACGAGGTGGACGGATTCGGCAACCGCCTCTTCATGGACGACGCGAACGTGCCCTCGCTCATGTCGCTGGCGTATCTGGGGGCGCATAAGCCGACGGACCCGCTGTATGCGAATACGAGGAAATTCCTGCTGAGCGATTCGAATCCGTACTATCTCAGGGGCACGGCCGGGGAAGGCCAGGCTAGCCCGCACACGGGGAAGGAAAAAATCTGGCCGATGGGCATCATCCTCCGCGCGATGACAAGCACCGATCCGGCGGAGATCGGCCGCTGCCTGCGCACGCTGAAACGGACGCATGCCGGAACGGGATTCATGCACGAAGCGTTTCATAAGGACAACCCCGACACGTTTAATCGGAAATGGTTCGCCTGGGCAAACACGCTCTTTGGCGAACTTATCGTGAAACTCTACAATGAACGGAAGGACATCCTGGCGAAACCTTTCGAATAAAGGATTAACTCCTTTATCATCCTTTCGGGCGATTGTATAGACCGCTGTCCGTTCGTAGCTTAGGTAAAGATACGAATGGACGGTGTGACCGGCTGAATAGCGCCGCACTCCGGCGCTTCGGGTCATGCATAAAATACGGTCACAATAACGAAAGGGCACCGCCATGTTGTTCACAATTGCTGTCATCCTCGTTCTCCTCTGGCTTCTCGGCCTTGTCACATCCTTTACAATCGGCGGTTTCATCCACATTCTTCTTGTCATCGCTATCATCGTCGTGCTGCTGCGCGTGATTCGCGGCGAGAAGGTGCTCTGACCCTGCAGATGGAACGCTCAGAATATTCGGGTCGGTCCGTGGTGTTTGCAGCATCGATCGTCGTCATCTTCGCCGGCATCTTCCTGGCGCAGTCGGTCCTCCTGCCGCTCCTCCTGTCGGCATTCATCGCGGTGCTTGCACTCGCTCCGCTCCGCTGGCTCGAAAGACATAAGGTCCCCTCGGGGATCGCCGTCTTGCTCGTCGTACTCGGCGTTGTCGTCGTGCTCGGTGTGTTTATCCTCCTGACGTATGTTTCCGTGCGGAGCATCACAGACGCGCTTCCCGCATATCAGGCACGCTTCCAGGAACAGGTCGCACATGCCTCGGCAGTGCTGGCGAGCCATGGGATCGAAGGCGGCGAGAAGATCTTTCAGAATATTGTCACGCCCGAGGCGGCTGCCGGTGTGCTCATCGGATTCCTCTCGGGTCTTGCATCGGCCTTTTCAAACATCGTGCTCATCCTCCTGACGATTATTTTTATTCTGCTCGAGGCGTCGACCTTTCCCGTGAAGCTGCGCGCGGCGATCGGCGATGCCCGTGCGTCGTTCCCAAAATTTGCGGTCTTTGCGAACGACCTCAAGCGAGTGGTCGTCATCCAGACGCTGATCAGCTTCTCGACGGGAGTGATCATGGGCGTATGGCTGACGATACTTGGGGCCGATTTCACGATTCTGCTGGGCCTCCTGACGTTCCTGTTCAACTTCGTGCCGAATATCGGATCGGTGATCGCGGCTGTACCCGCGGTCGTTATCGTCTACATCCAGTTCGGCGCGGGCCGCGCGCTTCTTGCCGGGCTCGGTTTCGTCGCGGTGGGAACGATCGTCGGAAATTTCATACAGCCCCGTCTCATGGGGCAAAAGCTGGGACTCTCCAGCCTTGTCGTTTTTCTTTCTGTCATCTT
>JAVBYH010000251.1 GCA_030824175.1 Bacteroidota bacterium
ACAAAAAACCCGCCCTACATATCCAAAGAGATGTCGAGCGCCTTGACGGAATGGGTGAGCGCGCCGACGGAGATGAAGTCGACGCCCGTCTCGGCTACGGCACGGATCGTCTGCATCGTGATGCCGCCTGAGGCCTCGACTTCGACCCTGCGGTCGATGAGGGCGACGGCCTCCTTCATTACATCGAGCGGATAATTGTCCAGCATGATGCGGTCGATGCCGCCGCACGCGAGGGCCTCTCGGACCTGGTCGATCGAATCGGTCTCCACCTCGATCGGCACGGAAATGGAGTGCGCGCTCAGGTAGATCTTGCACCGTTCGATCGCCTGCGTAATGCCGCCGGCGGCCGCGACATGATTGTCCTTGATGAGCACCATCTGGTCGAGCCCGAAGCGGTGGTTCACACCCCCGCCGTCGCGGACGGCCTTCTTGTCGAGCACACGGAGTCCCGGCACCGTCTTCCGCGTGTCGGTGATCTTCGCGCCCGTGCCCGCCACGGCGTGCACGAACATGTGCGTGAGCGAGGCGATGCCGGACATGCGCTGCATGAAATTCAGCGCGACGCGTTCGCCGAGCAGGATGCCGCGCGTCGGTCCGTCGATCGTGGCGATGGTCTTCCCTTTTTGGATGAGCGAGGTGTCCGCGAGAAGCGGATTCATGACGATGCGGTCGTCCACGAGATGGAAGACGAGCCGCGCGATCTCGATGCCCGAGAGGATGCCCGTCTCCTTGCAGAGGAACGTGGCATGGGAATGCTGGTCCTCGGGGATCGTAGACTCGCTTGTGACGTCGCCGAAGCCGACATCCTCGAAGAGGGCCTGCTCGACGAGGCGCACGATCTTGCTGTCCGCGTTACTGTGCATCGGTCTCGTCCACGAGCATGATCGGAATGTCGTTCTTCACGTCGTACTTCTTTCCGCACTTCGTGCACGTGAGCGTGTCTTCTTCCGGCTTGTAGACGAGCGAGCCCTTGCATTTCGGGCAGCAGAGAATGTCGAGGAGTTCTGGTTTGATCATGATGTGATTAGTTGTTCAATGATTGTTCGTATGCGTTGAGGGCGTCGAGGAAGATCTTCGGGACGCGCGTAACGGTCTGCGTTTCGGGATTGAGGAACGCATGCTCGGTGTATCCCGTGGCGATGAGCTTTCCCGTCGCCTTGTTCGTGACCTCGTAGTCGATGCGAAGCCTGACTGCCGGTGTTCCCGTCATCATGCTTGTCACGATGATGACGTCGTCGTAGAAGGCGGGACTCTTGTATGTGACGTGGGCCTCGAGCACGGGAAGGAAAAATCCGTTCTTCTCGACCTCGGTGTAGGGCAGTCCCATCCGGCGAAGCATGTCCGTACGCGCCATCTCGAAATATTCGAGGTAGCGCCCGTAATACATGAACTTCATCTGATCCACTTCCGAATACCGCACCCTGTACTCCGAGCTTGTTGCAAGCACGCGGTCACTCATTCCACGCTCCCATGGCGCAGAATTTCTGGATGCGCTTTTCGACAAGCTTGTCGGCCTTCAGCTTCTTCAGCTCGGCGAGTTCCGTGAGGATCGCTGTCTTCAGCGAAGCCGCCGCTTGTTCGGGATCGCGGTGCGCGCCGCCCGGCGGCTCGGGGATGATGCCGTCGATGATCTTTTGGTCGAGCAGGTCCGTCGGGATGAGCTTGAGGGCCTCGGCGGCCTGTTCCTTGTACTCCCAGCTCTTCCAGAGGATGCTCGAGCACGATTCGGGGGCGATCACCGAGTACCATGTGTATTCCATCATGAGGATCCTGTCGCCGACGCCGATGCCGAGCGCTCCGCCGGAGGCTCCCTCGCCGATGACGACGACGATGATCGGGACGGGAAGGTGCGACATCTCGAACAGATTGCGCGCGATGGCCTCGGCCTGTCCGCGTTCTTCTGCGCCGATGCCTGGGAACGCGCCCGGCGTATCGAGCAGCGTCACGATCGGACGGTTGAACTTTACCGCGAGCTTCATCAGGCGCAGGGCCTTGCGGTATCCTTCGGGCTGGGGCATGCCGAAATTCCGGAACACATTCGACTTCGTGTCCCTTCCCTTCTGGTGACCGATGATCATCACCGGCTGGTCCCCGATGGTGGCGAACCCTCCGACGATCGACTTGTCGTCGCCGTAGGCGCGGTCGCCGTGAAGCTCGATAAAATCATTCGTCATCAAGCCGATGTAATCGAGCGTATAAGGACGCTCCGGGTGGCGTGCCAGCTGCACACGCTGCCACCTCGTCAGTTCGGAGTAGACATTCTCCCGAAGTTGAATGACCTTTTTTTCCAAGTTCTGAATCTCCTCGCCGATGTCCAGCGTATCGGAAAGTGTGCGCATCTCGTCGATTTTTTTTTCGAGTTCAACGATCGGTTTCTCAAACTCCAGGATAACTTTACTCATGCTTCTGCAGCCTTTCCGCGACGTCCTGCGCGCTGCACCGCTTTCATCATGATCTCGATGTCGAGCAGCAGCGACTGGTTCTTCGCGTAATACAATTCGTACCGCTCTTTTTCGTCACGCGATAAATGTTGATTAGGTTGAATCTGTACGATGCCGGTCGCGCCCGGTTTGCCAAGAAAGACCCGTGTGCCGCCCTGTCCGGCATCGGACGCACGCTCCCTGCCGACGATACTGAGCCGTCCGGCGAGTATGCCGGGCGCATTGGCGAAAAACGCTGCCGCCGACGGGAGGCTGTCCTTGACGATGGACCGTAGAAAATATACGAAAGGCGCGACACAAATCAAAAGGACGACCACGAGGACGACGTCGGCGATCCGCTTTACTGCACGGTTTCCGGTCTTCCCGATATTATATTCGATATCGACGAAGGGCATCTCGTCCAGTTGGTCGATGCTCGCCTTGCCGATGATCACTTCCATCGTCGTAGGCACGAGCCTGAAGTTGACGGATCGGCCGCTGTTATTGGCGATCACGGAGAGGATCGTCGAGTACGAGATCGCGTCCGTCGAGAAAATGACCTCCGTGATCCTGTGGTCGTCGATGATCTTGCCGATATTGTCGATGCTGCCGAGGATGGGCACGTCGAGGAGCGAGGTGCCGACGCGCTGGTAGGTGACGTCGATGAACCCGACGAGCGAGTAGCCGTCGCCGACACGAGTGCGGAGCTTCTTCACGACCTCCTGCCCCGCCGCCTCGGCCCCGACAATGAGTGTTCGCCTGCCGAAGAGTGTTTTGCGCGAGGAGACGCCGCCAAAACCGAGCACGCGCATGAGCAGCCGCCACCCGGGGATGACCACGATGCAGAGCGCGCCCGAGATCACCATGATGCCCCGGCTGAACGCAAAGTCCTTCACGAACGCGGTAAGCGAGGAGATGAGCACGAAGCCGAGAAGGACGCCCGTGAACGACCGGGAGAGCGAGAGCCTGTGCGTACCGTAGACGCCTGCGCCGGTGAGCATGAGCGCGATGATGGCCGAGGGAAACAGGAACACCCACGGGAATGCGTACGGGGGAAACTGGTATGCGGCGCCCTTCCACATGAACCGGGCCAGGGCGATCATCGCGGTGACGATGGCCATGTCCACCGCCATAAGGAGGAACGGTTTGCCTGTGTGCATGAGCGCGGCCACGACACGCCGGAGCTTGATGCCGAGCTGGATGAGCGCCTCGAAGGCAAACGAGCCCGTGTGATGCTTTCGCACGAAGAGGCGCATCGCGTTATAGAACACCTTCACTTCGTCGATGCTGCTCCGCTTGGTGCTCTCGCCCTTGTAGTGGATGATCTTCGTGTCGGGGACGTAGTAGAGTTTCCACCCCGACTGCTGCACGCGGTAGCACCAATCCAGATCCTCGCCGTACATGAAGAACGACTCGTCGAGTCCGCCGATCGCCTCGTAGACCGTGCGGCGGAGCATCATGAACGACCCGCTGATCGCGTCGACCTCATACGTGTCGTCGGGATCGAGGTACGTGAGATTGTATTTGGCGAAGATCTTGGATGTCGGGAAGAGCGCGCTCAATCCGGAGACCTTCGTGAACGCCACCCAGGGCGTGGGAAAGCTGCGGCGGCACGGAAGCTGGAGCGTGCCGTCGGGATTGAGGATCTTGCATCCGGCCATGCCGGCGTCCGCGTGCTCCTCGAAGAAACGGATGAGCGTGCGGACGGTGTCTTCCTGGATGAGCGTGTCGGGATTCAAGAGGAGCAGATACCGACCCGTCGAACGGGTGAGCGCCTGGTTGTTCGCCTTCGCGAATCCGGCGTTCTCGGTATTCGCGATGAGGTGCACGTCGGGAAAATCGGTCCGCATCATGTCGACTGAACCGTCGTCCGAGGCGTTGTCGACGACGAAGATTTCCGCCTGCAGCCCCTCGAGCGAGCGCCGGAGCGAGAGCAGCGCGTTCTTCAGGAAATCGCGTACGTTGTAATTGACTATGACAACCGAGACATCCATGCACACTCTTTTCGATTATAAGCGATTGAGGATGCTGCGGAGTTTCAGCACCCACACCATGTACACGGCTTCATACACGATCTTCCGCGACATCTTCGAGACGCCGGCATCCCGGTCCACGAAGATGATCGGTATCTCCGCCAGGCGGAAGCCGCGGCTCCAGATCTTGAAGCTCATCTCGATCTGGAACGAATAGCCGTTCGATTTGATCTTGTCGAGGTTGATGGACTCGAGCGCGATGCGCCTGTAGCATTTGAATCCGCCGGTGGCGTCCTTCAGCGGAAGGCCGGTGATGATGCGCGTGTAGACGTTCGCGAAATAGCTCAGGAGCAGGCGCTTCATGGGCCAGTACACGACGCTGACGCCGCGGCAATACCGCGACCCGACCACGAGATCGACGTCCTCGATCTTCGCCAGGAATGCCGGTATGTCCTTGGGGTTGTGCGAAAAATCCGCGTCCATCTCGAACACGTAGTCGTACTTGTTGGCGATCGCATATTTGAACCCCGCCACATACGCGGTCCCCAGCCCCATCTTACCCTGACGCTCGATGATGTGGATGCGGGGATTGGTTTCCATCATGCGCTTCACGATGGCCGCCGTGCCGTCCGGAGAATTGTCGTCGACGATGAGCATCTCCACGCCCTCCCCCTGCTCGAGGACGATCGTGATGAGGCGTTCGACATTTTCAGCTTCGTTGAATGTGGGCGTGATTACGAGTGTCTTGGGCATGGCGCACTTCTTTGTAAGAGTGTAGTTGGTTTTAGCCGGCAAATGGATAACAGCAGGCACGCAGCCGTTCGTGCCAGTATTCAGACGGTTCCCGGGGCCGCTTAGTTCCCTTTTCCCGCGATCATCACGTAGACCGTCGTCAACAGGATCTTGATGTCCATCCTGAAGGACATGTTCTCGATGTAGTACAGATCGTACCGCACTTTCGACCTCACATCGTCGACGCTCGTGTCGTATCCCTGCTTGATCTGGGCCCAGCCGGTGATGCCGGGCCGGACGGTGAGCCGCCGCTTATAGAGCGGGATCTCCTTCGACAGCTTCTCGACGAAGAACGGCCGTTCGGGGCGCGGTCCCACGAGGCTCATGTCGCCGTCGAGCACGTTCACGAATTGCGGGATCTCGTCGAGGCGCGTCTTGCGCAAAAATTTTCCAATCGACGTGACACGCGTGTCGTTTTTGGGCGCCCACACGGGGCCCGAGGACGATTCGGCATCGGCGCGCATGGAACGGAACTTGTGCATCTTGAACAACTTCTCCTTCTCGCCTACCCGCTCCTGGCTGTAGAGCACGGGACCCGGCGAATCGAGCTTGATGGCGATGCCGATGATCATCCACAGCGGCGCGCTGATCACGAGCACGAGCAGCGACACGGTGATATCCATCATCCGCTTCGCGCTTTCCTCCCATGGCTGCATGATGCGCGGCATGATCTCGATGAGCGGCACGCCGTAGAGCTGGTTCGTGCGCGCCTGGCCGCTGATAATGTCGTACATGTCCGGCTGGATCTTCAGGCTCACGTCCTTGCCGTTGACGCGCGCGATGATGTCCAGCAGCTTGCTGTGGTCCGAGGTTTCGAGCGCGATCATCACGTCCTTCACCCCGTACGCGTCGATAATTTCACCGAGTGTGTCAAGCGAGCCGATGACGCCGACGCCGTGGTGCATGGACGCGGACTTCCGCTTGTCCACTTTCACGAATCCCACGACGCGGTATCCGAGCGCGGGGTGCTGGAGGAGCAGGTCGTGCAGCGTCTTTCCCTTCGCATTCCATCCCACGATGACGGCGTTGCGCAGACCGATGCCCTGCAGCAGCAGGCGCTTGCGTGTGCTGCGATAGATGATCCTGCCCGCACCGACGGTGACAAGCATGATCCCCCAATAGGCGAGCATGAGCGTCCGTGCGCCGCCGCGGACCTCCTTGTCCGCGTCGTCGATGAAGACAATGAAGAACAGGAGCAGGCAGCCGATGGTGATCGTCTTGAAGATCGCCGCGAATTCATCCGTACGCGACGCGACATGCCACGAACGGTAGAGGCCGAAGAACATAAAAACGACGCACCAATACACATACACGAGGGCCATCGGGACCCATAAGTCGACGTCGGTGCTCACTTCGGCGATGCCGCTCTGGACCCTGAACAGGAAATACAGATACCACGCGAGATTGAGCGTCGCGAAATCCGTCAGGACCGTGCGTATGTCGATTTTTTTCGTCATGTATCAGTTGTCTTTGTCTCTCGTTCCCCGCGCCGTCACACGTTTCGCGCGACGGCCTCGAGAACCATTGCCGTCGTGATGTTCCGCATCGAATCGTGCGGGCACGTCGGTGTGAAGTAGCAGCCGCAGGGCACCGGCGGTTCGACAATTTCGCCCAGACCATAGAGCTCGAACTCGTGCCGGTTGAAGATATTGTTCATGAGGATCAGCTTTTTGCCGAGGCCCAGGGCGATATGCATGCCCATCGTCACCTGCGTCACGACGCCGTCGCATTCGTCCATGAGCGAGATGAACTCGGCCAGGCTGAAGTGTCCGGGATAGATGCCGCCTGCCGCCTTCGAGAGCCGGAGGTTTTTTTCGTGTTCCTGTTCGCCGCCCAGCCACAGGATCTCGTATCCCATTCCCTTCGCGGCGCGGGCGAACGCGATCCAGAATTCCTCGGGCCAGAGGCGCGACGACCAGCGGCCGCCGCAGCCCGTGTTGCATCCGATGATCTTCCTGTCGTGCGGGATGTTCCACTCTCTCGTGACAGTGCGTTCGAGGATGTACGGTTCTTTCGCAAAGGTAAAACCGCACATCGCAAAAATCTCTTCGGGATAACTCTTTGTGTTCGCCCTGCCCACATCGTCGAAGAGCCCGGTGAGAAACTTGGGCTCTGACCGCTCGTCGAACACCCTGCACCTGCCGTAGCGATCCATGCCGAAGCCGAATTTTTTCGCGCCGGCGACCTGCTCCGCGACGGCGATGGCTTCCTTGTCCTTGTCGAGCGAATACACGATGTCGAACTCGCGGTTCAGAAGCCAGACGAGGTCCTTCGGCGAATATTTCACCACTTCGTCCACATGCCTGCGCGGTACGAGCTCGGGGAAATCGGTCAGCCACGTGATGTGAGCGCCGGGCATGACATCGTGAATGCGCCGCAGAAGGGGCGTGGTCCTGACGACATCGCCGGCCGCGCCCAATTTGATGATGAGGATGCGCTCGCGGATTTGTTGATAGTCCGCACAGCCCTCGCAGTGCACCCCCTTCACTTTATGGGGCCCGCAGGGCACGCTTCCCTTGAAAAACTTGCAGTCGCTATGAAGGATCATGATCGGTGCTATCGTGTGTGTGCTGTGAATATATTAAGTAGTCAGGCCTGCCAGTTTCGACAGCAGAATATCCGCGATCCGCTCGGACGCGTGTCCGTCCCAGAGGTCAGGGATCGTTCCTTGTTTCACGTTGCCTCGAACGATCTCTCCCACGGCAGCGGCGACATCGTCGAACCTGTCGCCCATGAGCGTGTTGGTGCCTTCCGTGACCGTGACGGGACGTTCCGTGTTCTTTCGCAATGTGATGCACGGGACGCCGAGGTATGTCGATTCTTCCTGTATGCCGCCGGAATCGGTAACAACGCACAGTGCGTGTTCGCACAACGCGATGAACTCTCCGTACGGCAGCGGATCGGTAACAAGACACCGCGCCGGCAGGGT
>JAVBYH010000297.1 GCA_030824175.1 Bacteroidota bacterium
CAGCTGCAGGGCGATCGGATTGCGGTTGATGATCTCGGCGGCCTCTCCGAGTTTCACGCTGGCCTGAAGTTCGCCTTCGGCGTGGACGATCTTTGCACGGCGTTCGCGTTCGGCCTCGGCCTGTTTCGCCATGGCGCGTTGCATTTCGACCGGCAGGTCGATCTGCTTCACCTCGACGTTCGTCACCTTGATGCCCCAGGGTTCGGTGTGCTGGTCGATGATGACCTGCAGTTCGTGATTGATCTTATCGCGCTGGGCAAGAAGGTCGTCGAGCTCCGACTGGCCGAGGATGCTGCGCAGCGTCGTCTGCGAGAGCTGCGATGTGGCGTAGAGATAATTTTCGACGTTCACGATGGCCTTTTCGGGCTGGAGCACGCGGAAGTAGATGACGGCGTTGACCTTGATGGATACGTTGTCTTTCGTGATCACATCCTGCGGCGGCACATCGAGCACGACGGTGCGCAGGCTTACCTTCACCATGCGGTCCACGATGGGGATGAGGAGGATGAGGCCGGGGCCCTTCGTCTGAATGAGGCGGCCGAGGCGGAAGATCACCCCGCGTTCATATTCCGAGAGGATCTTGATCGCGTTCATGAGGAGGAATGCAACGAAGAAGATAATGACGAACAGTCCGAACAGCGTAGGTTCCATGATGCGCTCCTGGGTATAGTGTGTGTGCACCGCGTTATTTTTTGTTGACTCCGAGTTTCAGTCCGCTGATGTGACGGACGACGATCTCCGCATTCTTTTCGATGAAGCCTTCCTCGGCGGCGGCGTTCCAGTATTCTCCCTTTATTTTCACCTGCCCGTCGGGCGAGAGATCGGTGAAGGCCACGCCCTCTTCGCCGATCATCGACTGGAGGCCGAGCGCGGGCGCGCGTTTCTGGGCCTTGATGCCCGCGCCGAGCGCGAAGACGAAGAACGCGGCGGTGCAGAGCACGGCGGGGATGATCACTTCGAGCGACACACGGACCACGTCGAACGATGAGTCGGACTTGAAGAGCATGATCGATCCGAAGAAGAAGGCGAGGATGCCGCCGATGGAGAGGATGCCGTAGCTTGTGATCTTGATCTCGAGGATGAAGAGGATGATGCCCGTGACGATGAGAGCGAGGCCCGCGTAGTTCACCGGCATTGTCTGGAACGCGTAAAGTGCAAGGATGATCGCGATGACGCCGGCGACGCCGGGGAAAACGGCGCCGGGATTGTAGAGTTCGAAGAACAGTCCGTAGATGCCGATGAGGAAGAGGATGTACGACACATTCGGATCGCTCAGCATGTTGAGGATCTGGAAGGCCCACCCCATCGAGTGTTCTTCGACAATGGCGCCCTTCGTCTCGAGCGTGACGGTGCCGGCGTCCGTCGTCACCGATCTTCCGTTGAGCGAATCCAGGAGCGCCGCGCGGTTGACGGCGACGAAGTCGATGATGCGGTTTCTGAGAGCCTCGGTCTCCGTGATCGCGACGCTCTTGCGCACGGCGTCTTCGGCCCACTGCACATTGCGCTTCCGCTTTTCGGAGATCGAGCGGATGAACGCAGCCGCGTCGTTTGTCACTTTGCCGGACATCACGGAATCCATCTGTCCCTGCGTGCTCACGGGATGCGCCGCGCCGATGTTCGTACCGGGCGACATGACGGCGATGTTCGCGGCGAGCGTGATGAAGACTCCGGCCGACGCCGCCTGCGCGCCCTGGGGCGACACATAGACCGCGATGGGGATGGGTGAGGTAAGAAAGTCTGTGACGATGGAGCGCGTCGATTTCAGCAGACCGCCCGGTGTGTTCATTTCGACGATCACGAGCTGGGCGTTCGCCGACCGTGCGCGGGAGATGCCTTCGCGGAGATAATCCGAGACCGCGGGCGTGATGGCTCCGTCGATAGTCAATACGTGGACTGGTTTCACATCTGCGGGTGCCGTGAGTGCGGCGAATACAACGAACAGGACACAAGCGGCGGCGGTACGTGCTGAGATGGGTTTCATAGGCGTGATCCTGGCGTCCCCTTTGCTGGAGTATACAAAGAAGGGACATCGGATGCAACTCCAATTTATGGCCGTTATGTACAAACAGCAGTGAATGTGCAAAAACACTTCATTCTTTGAAAAAATCTTCTTATCCTTAAGACATGAAGAACATTCTCCAACGTCCGTCGATTCTGCTCGACCTCGATAATACAGCGCTGATCTTCAAAAAAGACGGCACATACACGGAACATCCCAAACTTCGGCTCCTGTTGAAGCATTTTCGCGTCATTATTTATTCTTCGCGTGATGATTTGCAGGATTTTGCGAAACGGTGGGATGTGCCGTGCATCTGGAAGGGGTATGACGATCTCTTTCCGAAGGCCGACTTCCTGATCGACGATGAGACCGCGCAATTTCTCAAATTGGTGGACGTGAAGAAAGCGTACGGTTCCATCAACCGCTTTGTCGCCGCCCAACTCAAGCCGCAGCGCAAGCGCACTGTGTCGAAAAAAAAATAACACCCCGTGAAAGCATACTGCCCATGAATTCGAAACCACCACGTTGGGCATTATTGCCTGCGTTTATGCTGCTTACCGCACTGTCAGTCCGCGCCCAATCTGTTCCGGTCATGACCGCCTCAGACATTCATTCCTCGCTCAAGCGGCTCGCCGTCACGGGCACCGTGATGTACATCGCGGCGCACCCCGACGACGAGAACACGGCGCTCATGGCGTATTTTACACAGGAGAAAAAGTACCGGACCGTCTATCTCTCGTTGACGCGCGGAGAGGGCGGACAGAACATCCTCGGGTCCGAAAAAGGGGCTGACCTCGGCGTCGTGCGCACACAGGAATTGCTCGCGGCGCGGCGCATCGACGGGGCGGAACAGCTCTTCACGCGCGCCATCGATTTTGGCTTCTCGAAGACGGCGGACGAGACGATGCGGATGTGGCAAAAGGATTCTGTGGTGGCGGACATCGTCTGGGCCATTCGCACCGTTCGTCCGGATATTATTATCACACGCTTCTCCGCAACCGAAGGCGGTCATGGAAACCATACGGCGTCGGCCATTCTTGCAGAGGAGGCGTTCGAGCGTTCGGGGGATCCGGCGGCGTATCCCGGACAACTTCTGTATGTGAGGCCCTGGACGGCACGGCGTCTGTATTTCAACAGACTGAGGGGATTCGACGAAAAGATCACGACCCGGCAGGCGGGGGAGACGGAGGTCAACACGGGCATCTTCAATCCGCTCCGGGGACTATCCTATACGGAGATGGCTGGCATCAGCAGAAGCCTCCACAAGACACAGGCGATGGGGTCGCAGCAGAGGCGGGGGACGCGATCGGATTATTTCACGTTGACGCGCGGTACTGCAGACGCCGGTGCGGCCGGCGGGGCGGATCTCTTCGCCGGCATCCATACATCGTGGAAACGATTCGCGGGCGGAGATGCCGTCGGCGAACTCCTTGCGCAGGCTGACAGGGAATTTGATCCCATGCATCCCGAAACGGTTGTGCCGACGCTCATGCTCGCACGGAAGAAGATGGAGTCTCTTGGGCGTGAAAACGTCGTCACTGATCCCGTCATAACACGGAAGGCGGAGGAGCTTGCATCCGTGGTCTCCGCCGCACTCGGTCTTCGATGCGACATTCTGTCGTCTGCGCCCTCCGAACTGCCCGGCCGGCCGCTGAGGCTGGAGGCCGAGCTGATCGTGAGATCTACTGTTCCGGTGAGAGTGACATCATTCAGATCGTCGTATCTGGGCATCGATAAACGATCAGACGATACGATCTATTTCAATACTGTGAAGCGGGTTAACCTGGTTGGCTCGCTCCCTGTGTCGGCAAGTGAATCGCAGCCCTATTGGCTCCGCGTGCCTGAGGTGAACAATCTGTATCGTGTCCCGACGCAGCAGTATGTCGGCCTTCCTGAAAATCCCGATTCGCTAGCCGTGACTCTCGGGCTCGTCGTTGCAGGCGAGCCGTTGTCGATAACGGTGCCGGTGCGATATAGAAGGATCGATCCCATCGACGGGGAGCTCTATCGCCCGGTCGTGATTCTGCCGAGGATCGATGTGTCGCTCACACAGAAAACGATGCTGTGGACCGAACCCGGCAGCAAGCACATAACTGTACGTGTTGCCTCGAACGATTCCGCGCTTCGCGGGACGTTGATGCTGAAAACACCAGCCGGATTCCATATCTCACCTGTCTCGATCGCTTATGCCTTGTCCGGTCAGGCGGATCGTCAGTCGTTCATGTTCACCGTGACCGCAGACGCCGGCGCGGTCTCCGGAGACATCACCGTTGTTGCCACAGAGTCGGGGAGCGATCGGCTGTGGACGGATCACGGAGGCGACATTTCCTATCCTCACATCGTTCCGCAGTATGTGACGCACAGGGCGCAACTCAAGGCCGTGCGTGCGGATATGAAGATCACAAAAAGGCGGATCGGTTACGTCATGGGCTCCGGAGACGACATGCCGGCCGAGCTTCGCCTCTGCGGGTACGACGTTACACCGATCGACGACGACACATTGCAGACGGGGACGCTCTCGGGGTATGATGCGATCGTCGTCGGCGCGCGCGCATACAATGTCCGCCCGCAACTGCGCCAGTCAACATCCCGGCTCTTGGCGTATGTGCATGCCGGTGGAACGCTCGTCGTGCAATATCAGACGCCGGGGAAGGATGTCGAATCCATCGGTCCGTATCCGTTCCATGTTTCGCGCGAGCGCGTCACGGACGAACATGCGGCGATGCGTGCGGCTCCGGCGACCAACTCCGCCGGCGGCACAACGTTAGTCTCTTCGCTGATGAGGCGGCCCAACCTCCTGACCGAAGCGGATTTCGAGGGATGGGTGCAGGAGCGCGGCCTGTATTTTGCCGACACATGGGATGCGGCGTATGAGACGGCCTTCCTCTGCAGGGATCCGGGAGAGGGACCGACGTGCGGAAGCATGCTCGCCGCTGCGTACGGCAAGGGTGTGTATGTGTACACCGGCCTCTCGTTCTTCCGCCAATTGCCCGCGGGAGTGCCGGGGGCATTCAGGCTGTTTTCAAATTTGATCGAGCTCTCACAGACAAGGTAACCGATGAAACTGCTGCATACGTCCGATTGGCATTTGGGAAAAATGCTCTACGGAAAAAAGCGATACGATGAGTTCGAACAGTTCCTCGAGTGGCTCGCGGCGCTCCTCCGCCGGGAGGACGTGGACGCGCTCGTCGTAGCGGGCGACATCTTCGACACGACAACGCCGAGCAACAGGGCGCTCGAACTGTTTTATCGCTTTCTCGGCGGAGTCGGGCGAAGCGGATGCAGGCACGTTGTCATCACCGCGGGCAATCACGACTCGCCGTCGCTCATCAATGCGCCAAAGGAACTGCTGCGTCATTTGAACATCCACGTGGTCGGGAGCATCACCGACGATCCGGGCGACGAGGTGCTCGTGCTCTGTAACGTTATGAACGAACCCGAGGCGATCGTGTGCGCCGTTCCGTATCTCAGGGATCGCGACGTGCGCACATCGGAGGAGGGGGAATCGGCCGACCGGAAAACGAGCAAGACGCTCGAAGGGATTCGCGCGCACTATGCCGAAGTGATTGCCAGGGCGGAAGATACCCGTGCACGGTTCGCAAAAAGGATACCCGTTATTGCAATGGGGCATCTCTTCGCCGCGGGGGGGGTGACCGTGGATGGCGACGGGGTGCGCGAGCTCTACGTGGGCAGCCTGGGTCATGTACGGGGCGACGTGTTCCCGACGGGCATCGACTATGCGGCACTCGGGCATCTTCATGTGCCGCAGACTGTCGGCGGCATGGAGTCTCGGCGCTACAGCGGCTCGCCCATTCCCATGGGATTCGGCGAAGCGGCACAGGTGAAGAGCGTTGTGATCGTGGATTTCGATACGCCTGTGCCGGTAATACAGAAAATTCAGGTGCCGCGCTTCCAGGAGATCGCGCAGGTGCGCGGCGATTGGAAGGCGATCTCACGCCGGCTTCAGGAATTGGATGCGGCCGGGACGCCCGTGTGGGTGGAGATCATCTTCGACGGAACGGACGTCGCGGGGAAACTCCTTGAAAAGGTGGATGCCGCCGTCAAGGACACGGCGGTGACGGTTCTCTCGGTGAAGGATCTGCGGCGGACGGCCGCGATGCTCTCTGCGATGAACGGGGCAGAATCGCTCGAGGAGCTTACGGAAGAGGACATCTTCCGGCGTTGTCTCGCCGCGAATAGTGTGGCAGACGAATACACGGAGGGGCTGCTCGAGACATTCCGCGAAGCGCTTGTTGGGCTGCATGCACTTGATGTGAACGCCGAATGAAATGTAGGGCGAAACGGCGTTTCGCCCTACACTATTCAATATTTTTTTTTGATCCGATGCGCATACTGAAACTGCAATTCACGAATCTTAATTCGCTCGCCGGCACATGGTGCATCGATTTTACGCACCCTGCATACACCGGCGGCGGCATCTTTGCGATCACGGGACCGACGGGGGCGGGAAAGTCGACGATCCTCGACGCGATCTGCCTGGCGCTCTACGGCAAGACGCCGCGCCTGAAATGGGTGAATGCCGGCGAGAACGAAATCATGTCGCGTCTCACCGCGATATGCTCGTCGGAAGTCACGTTCCAAACGCAGGGCGGGACGTATCGCTGCACATGGACGCAGCGTCTGGCGCACGGCCGTCTCGACGGAAAGCGGCAGGCGCCCATGCACGAGATCGTGGACGTGGATCACGCCGAAGAGATCCTCGCGTCGCAGAAAGGCACCGTTGCGGCGAAGATCGTCGAGATCACGGGGATGGATTACGATCAGTTCACTCGCTCAATGTTGTTGGCGCAGGGGAGTTTCGCGGCGTTCCTTCAGGCCGATGCGAGCGGCCGCGCACCGGTGCTCGAACAGATCACGGGAACGGAGATCTACTCCCGGATCTCGATGTACGTGTTCGAGCGGTATGCGCACGAGAAGACGGCGCTGCACGACGTCGAGCTTGAGCTGGGCGGCATGGTGCCGATGACGGAGGAGGAACTGAATTCAGTCCGCGATGAATTGTTTGTGCAGACGCAGCGTGCCTCCCTGCATATGCGCGAACAGCTCGAGCTCCGGGCCGCGGCTGCATGGCTTGAACGGCTCGAGCAGCTGCGCGGGGAAGCCGCTCTCATCGACGAGCAGTGGCGCGCATACGAACTGCGCAGCGCATCCGCCGGTGACACGCGCGCGAAGCTCGATGCCGCGAAAAAATCCGCCTCGATCGAACAATCGTACACGCCGGTCCGGACGCTCCGCCAGCAGTACATGAGTTACCGGCGCGATCTCGCGGGGATGAACGAGCGTCTTCCCGACCTGGAGCGGACGCTGACCGATGCGGAGCGGCGTGTCACCATGGAGAAGGATTCGCGCGATGCATTGAAACAACATCTTCATGCGGAATCGGAAGTGTGGAAGGTTGTCCGCAGGCTCGATACGAGCAGGCTGGAAAAACGCCGGCGGTGCGGAGAACTGCGCGAGTCTGTCGAAGCGATCCTTCGGGAACAGGACGCGCTTCGGACGGCGATGGCGGGGCAGGATGCGGAGCTTGCCGCGCTGGAAGTGAAGAAGGCCGCTGTGCAGAAATACATTCGGGACTTCTCGGCAGACGCTGCGCTCGTCGGTTCGAAGGCGATGATCGACAAGATGGCGGGCAGACTCAGCGCTGCAACGTCGAAGCAGCGGGAATACGACACAACCGCCGAGGCGGCCGCCGCAACCACGGGCGGGTATGTCTTGGCGTTGGAGACGCTCCAGCGGGAATGCGATACGGCGCATGTGCAGACCGCCGAGGCGGAGCGCAGTGCGTCGGCGCTCGCCGGGGAGATTACAGCGCTGCTCCGGGGGCAGGAGATAGACGTACAGCGCGCGTTGTTGGAGGAGGCCGTGTCGCGATGCGCCGCGATCGACGAGATGCTCCGATTGCAGGGTGAGATCGCCGCCGCCGAGTCTGCCCTGAAAGCAATCGAGGCGGAGAGGGTCGCGCATGCGTCGGGATTGGAGAAGGGGCGCGGACTCGTTTTGCGGCTCGAACAGGAAAAGACGCTCACGCAGGGGAAGGTCGACC
>JAVBYH010000299.1 GCA_030824175.1 Bacteroidota bacterium
TGCACAACGTGACATCCTCCTCGGGCACCGCGTGATACGAGTGGACGAAGTAGACGAAACTATGGTCGGTCACCGCATCGAGCAGCGGAGCCGGGCGGCGCACATCGATCTGGTTCCAGCCGATGTGCGGCACCTTCACCGTCGACGGGAAGAGACGGACGCGGCCCTTGATGAAACCGAATCCCTCGAAGTCCCCGCCCTCGTCCGAGCTCGTGAACAGGAGCTGCATGCCGAGGCAGATGCCCATGAGCGGCTTGCCCTCTTGGGCGAAGCGGCGGACGGTCTCGTCGAGCCTGAGCATGCGCAGATTCTCCATCGCCCTGCCGAACGCCCCCACGCCGGGGAGCAGCAGCTTGTCGGCGCGGGCGAGCTCCTCGGGCTTGTCCGAGATGAACGACTCCGCCCCGACCTTTTCGAAGGCCTTCTGCACGGAGCGGAGGTTATTTAAATGATAATCGACGATGCCAATCACAGGTTTTCCAGTATAAGATGCAGCGAATGTGTACGGCGCCCTCCGTTACAGGCTCCCTTTTGTCGAGAGCACGCCGGTGACGCGGGGATCGACCGTGGTCGCGATGCGCAGCGCGCGGGCGCAGGATTTGAAGAGCGCCTCGCTGATGTGGTGCGCATTCGATCCGTAGAGGGCCTCGAGATGAATGTTCGCCTTGAGTTGTTCGGCGAACGAGCGGAAAAAGTGCTCGATCATCTCGGTGGACATGCCGCCGACAGTGTCGCGCGCGAAGTCCGCCCGGAAGACGACCGACGTGCGGCCACCGAGGTCCACGACGCAGCGCGCGAGCGCCTCGTCCATCGGCACGTACGAGTGTCCGTAGCGCGCGAGTCCCGCCTTGTCACCGATCGCCTGGGCGAACGCGGCCCCGAGCACGATGCCGCAATCCTCGATCGTGTGGTGATCGTCCACCCGCAGATCGCCTGTGCACTGGAGCGACAGCGTGAAGAGGCCGTGCCTGGCGAAGAGTTCGAGCATGTGGTCGAAGAAGCCGATGCCGGTGGAGATGGACGAAGTTCCGTCGCCGTCAAGCGTCAATGCGGCGGTGATATCCGTTTCCTTCGTGGAGCGGTGGAGTGACGCTGTGCGCATAGTGGGACGATTAAGTTTTCCGCGACTAAAAAAATGGGGACGCCCCATGGGGGCGTCCCGTATGAAATATCATACAATTATAATGCGGAATTTTTCCGTGAGTTTCAAGCCTTGTTATGCCAAATGCGGCGCCGCCTGCTCCAGTGGAATCGACGTGACGGCCGCCAGCGCCTGATCGATGTCCCAGATGATATCGTCCGGATTCTCCACCCCGATCGAGAGCCGGATCATCTTCTCTGTGACGCCGAGGGATGTCTTCTCGAACGACGGGACGTCGGCATGCGTCATCGTGTACGGATGCTCGGCGAGCGATTCCGTGCCCCCGAGGCTCACCGCCAGTTGGATCATCTTGAGGTTGTCGAGAAATTGGAACGCCTCGGTCTCCGTGCCGCGGATGTCGAACGACAGCATGGCGCCCGCCGTGAGGCATTGTTTCTTGAAGATGGCCTGTTGTGCACTGCCCTCTTCGAAGAACCCGAGGTAGTACACCTTTTCCACTTTCGGATGCGCCCGCAGGAAGTGCGCGACCTTCTCTGCCCCGATCGCCTGCGCCTCCATGCGCACCTTCAGCGTCTCGAGGCTGCGCATGAGCATCCAGCCCGTCCATGGTCCGGCCATGTTGCCGAAGAACGTTCGGAGCGTCTTGATGCGCTTGATCACATCGAACGAACCGATCACGGCGCCGGCGATGAGATCGCTGTGCCCGCCGATGTATTTCGTCGCCGAGTAGATCACGATGTCGGCCCCGTGCTTCAGCGGATGCTGCCACAGCGGCCCCATGTACGTGTTGTCCACCGCCACATGCACGGTGCGCTCGGGTGTCGAGAACTCCTTCGCAAGCGACGCGCATCCCTCCATATCGATGAGCGCATTCGTCGGATTTGCCGGGGTCTCGAGGTAGATCATCGCCAGTTTGTTCGCGTGCGGGGAGTTCTTCACGAGGGCCCATACCTCCTCCATGGTCTGGTCGGGCGTGAAGCGCAGCACGTTGATGCCCCATGCGGGAAGCACATGGTGAAGAAAGTGGTCGGTGCCTCCGTAGAGCGGTCCGCTCGCCAGGAGCAGATCGCCCGGCTTCAGGAATTCGAAGAGGGTCGTTGTGATCGCGGCCATGCCGCTCTCGAACACCGCGGCGTCCTCGCCCTCGTCCCAGAGCGTAAGCCGATTCTCGAGGATCTCGAGGTCGGGATTGTTGATACGGCTGTAGATCAGTCCCAGCTGCTCGGCCGGCTTCTTCGTGCGGATGCCATAGGCGAGTTCGAAGAATGCCTTGCCTTCGCCTGCGGTCTTAAAGACGAATGTGGATGTTTGAAAGATCGGAGATTTAATGGCCCCTTCCGAAAGCGATGAGTCGTACCCGTACGACATCATCATGCTCTCGGGACTGAATTTTCGTGTCGGATGTCCCTTCATGACGCGGCTCCCTTCCTCAACGTGCGTGAATAGAATATTTTATGAGGGCAATATACAAAGGACGGGAGGACAGAGTCAACCGGAGAAAAATGGGGGAAAAAAAGGGCGAGCCGACGGCTCGCCCTTTTATTAGCATCGATTGTAGGGCGAAACGGCGTTTCGCCCCGGTTCAAATATCGTACGATCGTTCGGCAGGGCGAAATATCATTTCGCCCTACAGTACACCATTAGGAACAGCCGCTCGTGCTGCCGCACTGCAGGCACTTGTAGCAGCTGCCGGAGCGGATCATGATGCTGCCGCACTCGTGGCACGGGGGTGCGTCGGCCTGCGTCTGGAAGATCACCTTCTCGTTCGATTCGATCGCCGATGCCCTGCGGGCCTCTGCCTTGCTGTCGAAAATCTCCAATTGCGGCGTCTCGCTCACGACCGTCGTCAAGGGCTGTTCGTCGGACGGGAGGAACTTCATGCCCATCCAGCGGAAGAGGTAGTCGCAGACCGATTTGGCGATCGGAATGTTCGGATTGTTCGTGAAGCCGGACGGCTCGAACCGCATGTGGCTGAACTTGTCTGTAAGCACCTTCAGCGGCACGCCGTACTGCAGCGCGAGGGACACCGCGGTGGCCAGCGCATCCATCAAGCCGGAGATCGTCGAGCCTTCCTTGCTCATCGTGATGAAGACCTCGCCCGCCGTACCGTCCTCGTACATGCCGACGGTGATGTAGCCCTCGTGTCCGGCGATCGAGAACTTGTGCGTGATGGACTTGCGTTCATCCGGCAGCCGGTGGCGCACCGGGCGCGATGCGTTCTTCTTTTCCTTCGCGTCGAGAGACGTCGAGAGGGGCTGCGTGCGCTTGCATCCGTCGCGGTAGACGGCGATGGACTTAAGGCCCAGTTTCCACGCTTCGATGTACGCCTGCATGATCTCGTCGGGCGTGACCTCGTGCGGCATGTTCACCGTTTTCGAGATGGCGCCGGAGAGGAACGGCTGCACGGCGCTCATCATTTTAATGTGGCCCATGTAGTGGATGGAGCGTGTGCCCTTGGCCGGTTTGAAGGCGCAGTCGAAGATCGAGAGATGGTCGTCGCTGATGTACGGGGCGCCTTCGATCGTGTCGTTCTTGTCGATGTAGCCGATGATGCGTTCGATCTGTTCCTGGTTGTAGCCGATCTTCTGGAGCGCATCGGGCACGGTCTGGTTGACGATCTTCATCAGGCCGCCGCCCACGAGTTTCTTGTACTTCACGAGCGCGATGTCGGGTTCGACGCCTGTCGTGTCGCAGTCCATCATGAATCCGATCGTGCCGGTCGGCGCGAGCACCGTCGTCTGGCCGTTGCGATAGCCGAATTCCTTGCCGAGCACGATGGCCTCGCGCCACGATGCGACGGACGCGTCCCAGAGTTCGGGAGAGACGTAATCCCTCAGGATCCGTTCCGCATAGAGGCTGTGCTTGTTCATCACATTGAGCATGGGCTCGCGGTTGACGGCGTAGCCGTTGAACGTCCCCTTCTCCTTCGCGATGACGGCGGACTGCTTGTACGATTCGCCGCACATGAGCGAGGTGATCGCCGCGGCATAGCTGCGTCCCTGCTCGCTGTCGTAGGCGAGGCCGCGCGACATGAGGAGCGCGCCGAGGTTCGCATAGCCGAGTCCGAGCGGGCGGAAGTCGTGGCTGTTCTTTTCGATCGTCGGCGTGGGGTAGCTTGCGTTGTCGACGAGAATTTCCTGCGCCGTGATCGTGAGGGCGACGGCGTGCTTGAAGGCGGCGACGTCGAACTCGCCGTCCTCGCGGCGGTACTTCATAAGGTTGAGCGACGCGAGGTTGCACGCCGAATCGTCGAGATACATGTACTCGCTGCAGG
Organism: Bacteroidota bacterium; assembly: GCA_030824175.1. Lineage (GTDB taxonomy): Bacteria > Bacteroidota > Ignavibacteria > UBA10030 > UBA8401 > CAISDA01. Next base: position 4,377 of record JAVBYH010000299.1, read on the forward strand.
GGTTCGACGCGTTGATGCGCGAGGTGTTCGAGGACGTGTGCCAGTTGTTGATCGTCGTGTCGTACTGGATGCCGGGATCGCCGCAGGCCCAGGCCGCATCGGAGATCTGGCGCATGAGGTCGCGCGCCCGGTAGACATCCATTACGTGCCCGTCACGCACGGCCTTCGTCATCCATTCCTTGTCCTCGAGCACGGCCTTCATGAAGTCGTCGGAGACGCGCACCGAATGGTTCGCATTCTGATACGACACCGAATCGTACGCGCCGCCGGGCACGTTGAAGCCGCCGTTGTAGCCGGCATCGATGAGCGCGTTCGCCTTCTTTTCCTCAACGGCCTTGCAGTTGATGAAGTCCACGATGTCGGGATGCTGCACATCGAGGATCACCATCTTCGCCGCGCGGCGCGTCTTGCCGCCCGATTTGATGACACCGGCGAAGGCATCGTAGCCCCGCATGAACGACACGGGCCCGGAGGCGGTGCCGCCGCCGGCGAGGTTCTCGCGCGACGAACGCAGCGTGGAAAGGTTGGAGCCGGTGCCCGAGCCCCATTTAAAGAGTCGTCCCTCGGTCTTGGCGAGCTCGAGGATGGACTCCATCGTGTCTTCAACGGAATTGATGAAGCAGGCAGAACATTGCGGCTTTTCTTCCACACCCACGTTGAACCACACGGGGCTGTTGAAGGCCATATACTGGCTCACAAGGAGGTAACAAAGCTCCGCATAGAAGGCCTCGGCATCGGCTGCTGCGGTGAAATACCCCTGCTTTTCGCCCCATGTTGTAATCGTGCGGGCGACGCGCTCGACAAGCTGTTTCACGCTGAATTCGCGCTGCGGGGTGCCGTTCTGCCCGTGGAAATACTTCGAAACGACCACATTCGTGGCCGTCATGGACCAGGATTGGGGGATTTCAACGTTTTTCTGCTCGAAAATCTTCTCTCCCTTTTCGTTGGTAATCACAGCCGTCCGCAATTCCCACTCGATCTCGTCGAACGGGTGCGTTCCCGCGGTTGTAAAATGCCGGGGGAAGGATAATCCGTGATGCTCCCCTTTTTCAGCGACCCGGGAAGAGCCTTTTTTCTCTATGACGTTGCCATCGCCCATAATGTGTCGTACTCCTTATTAAGAATGAGAAAACTTTGCGTTCGTTCCTCACGTTTTACGATAAAAAAAAAGTATTTTTAGACAGCCTCAATAACAATCTCAAGCATCATCATCTTACTGCAACAAAAACCATAGAAATAAGTTCATCGGTTCGCGATATTTTGAACCATTTGATGATAACAGGCAATAACGCCGGTATGTGATATATTCTATTGAAGTCCGCTATAGTGGAACGGTGTGAACACTCTTATTTCTATCACTATAGCGTCAGGTGGGATAAGATTATGGTGTTGAATATAACACCGAACCCTGAAGGAAGTCAAGGACAAAATTTTCTTTAAAATCGGGGAAAAGTACTTTTTTTCTTGACACACGGCCGGAAAAAAAAAGCCGATGTGACGATACGCACGTATGCCCGTTATGGGATACCGAAACGCGGACCCGCACCGGGTGTCGCACGCGTGCCGGCGGCTTCTGATGCACCTTTATTGATTGTGGGCAAAAATTTTCGTATTTTTATAAGGCTTCTTTCTATTTTTTAAACCTAAGCATACTCGACATGTCGAAACCACTCAATATTCTCTTTGTGACAAGTGAAGCAGAACCGTTCGCAAAAACAGGCGGGCTGGCCGATGTCTCAAGCGCCCTGCCCCAGATGATCAAGGAGCTCGGTCACGAGATCAGGATCATGATGCCCCGCTACGGTACGATCAGCGAGAGAAAATTCAAGCTCCACGACGTGATCCGGCTTCGGGAGATCCCGATCTCGATCGGCGGGGAGACGCGGGTCGCTCATGTGAACAGCTCGTTCATCTCCAATCTGAAGGCGAAGGTACAGGTTTATTTTCTCGCGAACAAGGAAATGTACGACCGGCCGGGCATGTACGTGCACCCGACCACGAAAAAGGATTATGAGGACAACGACACCCGGTTCATTTTCTTCTGCCGCGGCGTACTCGACACGCTCAAGCTGCTCGGCTGGAAACCCGACATCATCCATTGCAACGACTGGCAGACCGGACTCATCCCGGCGTATCTCAAAACAGTTTATAAGAACGATCCGTTTTTTAAAAACATCAAGACGGTGTTCACGATACACAATCTCGCCTTCCAGGGCGTCTTCCCCGCCACCTCGTTCGACAAGACCGGTCTTCCGGGCAGCGAGTTTACGATGGAGGGCGTCGAGTTCTACGACAAATTGAACTTCATGAAGGCCGGACTGATGTATTCGGACGTGATCACGACAGTCAGCGAGAAGTACGCGCAGGAAATTTCGACACTGCCGGAATACGGCTGCGGTCTCGAAGGAGTGCTGCAACAGCACAAGTCGAACCTTCACGGCATCATCAACGGCGTCGACTACGCGATCTGGAATCCCGAGACCGACGAACACCTCGAGAACCGGTACGACATCAAATCGCTCGAGGGCAAGGCGGCCAACAAGCGTGAGCTCCTCGACAAGTTCAAGCTGGAATACCAGGAACATGTGCCGGTGATCGGCATGATCTCGCGGCTGGCCGACCAGAAGGGCTTCGACCTCATCAAGGAAATCGCCGACGACCTGATGAAGATGGACATCCAGCTCATCGTGCTCGGCTCCGGCGAGAAGAAATATCATGAGTTCCTCGAGTCGCTGCGGAAAAAATATCCGAAAAAAGTGGGAATCGAGTTCGGATTCCATGATGAGCTCGCTCATTTGATAGAGGCGGGAACAGATATGTTCCTTATGCCGTCTCAATACGAACCGTGCGGCCTCAATCAGATCTACAGCCTGAAGTACGGCACGGTACCGATCGTCCGCGCCACCGGCGGTCTCGACGACACGATCCAGGATGTCGACGGAGCGAACGGCACGGGCTTCAAGTTCAAGAAATACGACTCGAAGGAACTGCTGAAAACCATGCAGAAGGCGGTGAAGACATTCGGCGATCAGAAGACGTGGCTGAAGATCATGAGAAACGGCATGAGCAAGGACTTTTCGTGGGAAGCGTCCGCGAAAAAGTACGTGTCGCTCTACAGGAATTTACTGAAGTAATGAAAGGCGGGACCCTGTGGACGGCGCCGTATTTCTGGATCGCGACGGAACGATCAACATCGACGTGAATTATCTGTCCTCCCCCTCCGATGTCGCGTTCATCCCTGGGAGCATCGAGGCGATCCGCGTCCTGAACGACATGGGGGTGAAGGTGTTCGTCGTCACCAACCAGTCGGGCATCGCGCGCGGTCTGCTCACCGAGCAGGACATGCACGCCGTGCACGGCGAAATGGATGCACGGCTCGGGGAACACGGCGCACACATCGACGGATATTTTTACTGTCCGCACCATCCCGATGCGGTCGTCGAGCGGTACAGAATGCAGTGCGATTGCCGAAAGCCCGAACCGGGCATGCTGCTGGAGGCGGCCCGCACGCACGGAATCGACCTGCACGCGTCGTTCATGATCGGCGACAAGTGCGTGGATATGAAGGCCGGGAAGGCTGCGGGCGCGATCTGCCTGCAGGTCTCGACGGGATACGGCGCGGCCGAACGGCGCGAGGCCGAGGGAACGCGGGAGTATTTCACCGACGATC